>CAMNGW010000005.1 GCA_946538615.1 uncultured Clostridia bacterium | reverse complement strand
GCACATTATCCATATGATGAGCAGACCCGGGCGGACAGTTCCTGTGCTGATGTACCTTTCCGTGAAACCCGGCGGGGCTGAACTTGAGCAGCTGAAAATTGTATGCCTGCTCAATGGCCGCTGGTACGACCTGAGCAATCTGAAACTGTTTTCGAATGAGAACGCAGAAGAAATCGACTGGAAGGAAATAGTGATCCAGACACTTGAGAGCAAGCTGTTTGAGGAACTGGTGAGAGCCGTCATAAGCCCTGACTGGAAAGAAAACCTCCTCAATATGCTGACACTGAATGTCGTGGGCGGAGAAAAGTTCATCCTTCCGACCGAAGGGCTGGAAGAGGTGGACCTGAGCAGAGGACTCCCTGTGGAAGAGGCCGAGCAGCAGGAACCGGTTGTCAACAAAAAGAGCAGACCGAAGGAAAGCTGATCGCTTCCCTGGAGCGGGACCAGAGCGCATGTGAGACGCTTTGCGCCCTGAAAAAGGGCACAGCTGGAAACACTGATCCTGAAAATTTTTCCAGCCAAAAGGCGCAAGGGTGCAGTTCCCTTGCGCCTTATTGAAATGCGTGCATTGTATTCGCGGGAGAGGTTTCTTATAAGGGGGAAAACATGATATACCGCGCCCTGGACCCTTCTGTGAACCTGCATGGTGCAATTGTGCCCAAAAAGCGCTACAATGAGACAGGCCCTGTGCTGCAGCGTCTCCTGCAGGGCCAGGAAGGGAGACAGACATATGGAGTCCTTGAGGGAATCTGTTGTCAGCCACATCAGAAAGACGTTCCGGACAGAGCCTGAGTACCCGTGGATGCGCTTCCCGGAGTACGCTGTTTTCCGTCATGCAGATAACCGGAAACTTTTCGCACTTGTCACGGAAATTGAAAAAAACAAGCTCGGGCTGCAGGGAACAGGCACGGTTGACATTCTGAACGTAAAAGTGAAGGATCCTCTGATGGCGGACATTCTTGTCAGACAGGAAGGGTACATGCGCGGCTACCACATGAGCAGGGGCACCTGGGTTACGGTCCTGCTGGACGGAAGTGTTCCCTTTGATGACATGTGCCGCTGGCTGGACGAGAGCTATCTGGCCACAGCTTCCGCAGGGCAGAAGAATAAGCTCAGGCCCCCAAAAGCATGGATCATCCCCGCCAACCCAAAGTATTATGATGTTCAGCAGGCTTTCAGACAGGCTGATGAAATCAACTGGAAACAGGGAAAGAACATAAAAAAAGGCGACACTGTTTTTATGTATGTGGCTGCCCCTGTTTCAGCTGTCCTCTATCAGTGCCTCGTCACGGAAACAGACATTCCTTACCGCCGGGATGGAGGGGCCGTGCGCATAGCGGCGTTAATGCGCATCAGGCGGGTAAAAGAATACCCGCCTGATCAGTTTACTTTTGATGTGCTCGGTGAAAAGTACGGCATTTTTGCTGTGCGCGGACCGCGCGGCATACCACAGGACCTGTATGAGGCCCTCCGGTGACACCTGCAGACATTGACCGCGCAGGAAATCCGGGACATGGGAAGAGACAAGGCATCTGAGACAGGGAATGCGTGCATCCGCTATGCGATCCGCAGGCTCATCGCTTTTTCCGGCAGCCTGTGGACCGCGGCGGGGGAAACCGGCAGTGTGAAACCTTCTGAGTCGATTTCTGTATGTTTCCAGGGGCCGGAAGATGAAAGAAGCTGAGGAGCTATTTCAGCCTCTTCAGCCTGCCTTCAAGCAGGGTATAAAAGCCTGCAGCAATCAGCGGGCAAACGACATGCGGGACAAACTGGTACGAGGTTTCCGTGTGGAGCACCGCCAGATCGCTGACGGGCCAGACAATGAGGAAAACAGCTGCACTGACGATAAACTTTCCGGGGGCGCTGCTGAGAAATTTTTTCATGGCGGACTCCTTTTGGCGATGGGTTTTCATTCAGACGGGATGATATTACCTGCTTTGTATGCTTCATGTCAAATGCTGCGGCGGCCGTGCAAGGACCCGGATTCTTGCGCATGCTGCAGGTCTGCACACTTTCTGAACGATGCACAGAGAAAAAGAATACTTGTCAGATTTTGACATATGACTGCTGATTGAGTATGATACAGGCAGGGCCATGATCTGAAAGGGGGGATGATTGGTGAAGAAATATGAGATGCTGATTTGTATCCGTACGCACCTCGGCCTGACTGCGGAAGAATTTGCCCGGTCACTCAATGTGCCCAAGGATCTGATTCTGTCGATTGAAAACGAAGAAAAGACGGGCCCGATTCCTAAATTCCTGGCAAATGCGATCTATACCGTCTACGGTTACGACGTCGGAACGGATCTTGTTTCTTTCCGGGATACTGCAAACCGGGTTAAGCTTCTGAGGGGCGACATGACACGCAGGGAGTTTGTGAACCGTACAGGCGTCACTGGTGTCGGGAATTTCGAAAGAGGCATAGTCATTCCCGGAGATTATTCCTGCCAGCGCATGGCAGAATGTTTTTGCGTGGATGAATCCTGGATTCTTTTCGGGTTCGGCAAAGGTCCGGAAGAGAAGGCCCGCAGTCCTAAAAAACAGGACGAATACCAGCACGCCCGCCGGGAAGAGGCAAGAAAGCTGAAGAAAATACGGATCCGGAAAGGACTGACCCAGGCTGAACTGGGCCAGAAGTTAGGGTATGCCCCTATCCGGATATCTAAAATTGAAGCAGGCGTCATCATGATGCCGGAGGGAATGATCGAACAGGCAGAGAACTTATAGAAGTACATTTTTATGACAGGGGAATGGGGAAGGGTTTTTGAAAGATAATTTCTGATAGTAACTTAAACGATTAAGTTGCCAGGCACTGCCGGAAAAGCCCGGGGACAGGAAGGGAAGGGCCAGGGGCAGAGAATCAGAACCTTATGCACCGGAGTGCTGTGCATGTACATTTTTTGTTTTTCTGCTGATGATTCAGTATATAAATATATAAATAACCGTATAATAGAGAACGGAAAGGGAGTCGGGGCAGGTCCTCAATTTCCGGGAAGGCACCCTTTATGAAAGAAACGGGTGAACATGAAGTTTTTTGCATAAGACAGTGAAAAGCAGGCAAAAGTACTGACAGATGGATGACTTTGCCCGCAGTACGGTCCTTGAATCCGGCTTCATTTTTTCAGGAGATTGTTACATCGCTGAGTTGAAAATGGCAGGGAAACGTGATAAAAAGAAGAATATACAGTCATAATAAAGATATGCAGGTAAACAGCCTGCTGTCATGAACCTGTATGGCCCGGCTCCGTTCTTTGAAGTCGGTGAGCAGGTCTGAAAGCTGTGACTGTATGCGTAAGCTGCAGAGCCGTCTGCCAGGCACATGATCTGACTTGTCCCCCGGCCGTGGTCAGGCCGGTTTGGTATTACATCTTGAAGGGAATGAGAGGAATGAAACTGAAAGATGAATTCATTGTCCACAATGCCGGGTATGAGAGCCTCCTCATTCCGACAGGTGACGCGGGTTTCACAGGTCTGGTCAGAGGGAACAAGACACTGGGGATCATTCTGGACCTTCTTAAGCAGGATACTACGGAAGAAGCGGTCATCGCTGCTATGTGCGAGCAGTTTGATGCGCCTGAGGAAATCATTGCCCGCGATGTGAAGAAGGCAGTTTCGGAACTGCGCAGGGTCGGGGCCATAGATGAAACTTGAAGTGGCGGACTGAAAACAGGAACAGCGGGGAAAACAGGTACAGGAAGGATCCGACAGGATCTGCAGACAGGGTAAGCAATTTATGGACCTCCGGGGTCCACTTTTTTTTCACGCTTCATGATATCCTCTGACTGATGCTTCAGACATTGAATTTGAAAGGATGGGCACAAAGATGAAGATCACAGGGATTCAGATTGAAGGGTGCATCGGGGAGAGCGGCGTGTCGGCCATAGAGATTGTGACGGATGGAGAGGACGGAAAGCTGTATTTTACAGACTTTCTTGTGGAAGAAATGGAAAACGTTTACGTCACGAAGGAATCGGTCTATGAGCAGGCAGAGGAAGATGATTTTGATCCGGAAGATCTCGTGGACAGGGCTGTTTACAGCTGTTCATGGGATTGCGATGATGATGACGGGGATTTCGAAGACACACCTTATCCGCAGGTCATGCAGCTGCTGCATGGAACCTCCAGGGCCTTTGCTGCTTCCGGCTATGAACTGGATCGGGAAGGCACGGAAATTGTGAAAAGCTTTGTGGGCAGGAAGGTCCAGGAACTGGATATCTCGCCTCTGCAGGAGCTGATCAGCCGGTCCCAAGAGATGTGAGTTCCTGTGGACAGCACGGACCCGCCCGTCAAAGAGCGCGCGGCCAAAAGACAGGATGGGAAAGGGTCCCGTTTCTTTTGTCAAGGAACGGCCGGACCGCAGGGGAAAAGGAAAAGAAAATAACGTATCCGGCGTCTGACGGTGCACCGGTGCGGAAAGAGGATGTTCCAGTGGCGGAGCAAAAACAAGATTTTGGGGAGCGTGGTTGTTCAGTGGGCATGAATCAGAGTGAATTGCTCCATATGCTGAAAAACGGCAGAAGGGAAGAAGTTGCAGAGTATGTCAGAGAATTTGAAAGACAGAACTACACAGACAACTTTGTTTCTTTCATGGACCAGATGATCAGGGAGCACAGGATCAGCCGCAAGCAGGTGGCCCTGCGCTCGGGCTTGTCACAGGATTACACCTATAAGCTGCTGCGTGGGGACAAGCACACAGATGAGCGGGATTATATCCTGGCTATGTGTATGGCCATCGGGATGACGCTGGCGCAGACGCAGCACGCCCTGAGCTGCTATGGGATGCCGCTGCTCAGCGACAGGGATGTCAGGGGCCACCTGATCATCCTTGCCCTTGAGGATGGGATGGAGATGGATGCCCTTGATGATGTCCTTGAGAAAGCCGGGCTCCCTGCCATCCGTACCAGTCCGGATATGCCAAGTGCAAGCATCACCAGCACCGAGCAGGTGCAGAAAGCCGAAGTGCGGCAGAAGGGAAAGTTTGAGGAAATCGATTCCTTTGTCCATGCGGAGCATAACGGCGGGAACAGTCCTTTTGACTATGACTATCAGGGCTGGATCAGGGTCGAGGATGAAGCGGGGAACCGTTACCAGGTGGAAGCGATTTTCAGCGACGAAGTGAACAGCTTCATTGTCTTTACGGAGGAGCAGCGCAGGCACGCAGAGGAGCTGATGAAAAAGGCTGCAGAAAAGGAGCAGGCGTTCTGGGAGGCGCATGAGGAAGAACTGAAGGAAACTGGCGGGGAGATCAACTTTATGGACCAGCCGGAGCTTTTTTCCCAACTGATGGAGATCCGCGCCCAGGCAGGGGTGCGGACATGCTGGAATGCTATGATACCCTTGAAGATGCAGCCGGCTCGGCGTTTTTCAGCTTTTTCCTGGAGATAGACAAAAGGACGGACAAGAAAGTGCTCGAAGTGCTCCGGGACCTGGATGACACAAGGAAATACGGTTCAAGAGTGGGGTCTTCATGGACCGGCAACCAGCCGCAGATCTATATGGAGGCTTTCAATGATAAGGAGCCGGAGAAGAGAGAGTATTTTCAGGTGGTGGAATACCGGGACGGCACGTGCAGGTACACGGCCAGTCATGAGAGCTGTTTCCTGCGCCTTGAAATGGGCATGGACCTGTACAGCGCTTATTACGGTGTGAAGCAGGAGCCGGAATACTTCCTTGATTCCCCGGACAATGCGTTTACCGGCGATCAGGTCAGGTACCGCTTTATCTTTTCCTCCATGAAAAGCTATCTGGATGAATATTTTCTGGAAAAAGAGGGACTGGTCCAGCCGGACCCGGACATGGTTGAACGGGAAAAGACAGAGACACTGACAGAAAAGGCCGTACAGCTGTTCCATGCAGAGCAGTATGAAGAATCTGTCCATGTGCTTCACGAAGTTCTTGACCTGATCGGCACGGAAGTATCCTCAGATGACCTGTGCGTATACATCTGTACATGTGCCAAGGTGGCCATGACGTACTGCCAGATGGACCAGGAAGAAGCTGAGGATGAATGGTGGCAGAAGGTCCTGAGCATGAAGGAGCGGGTGCTCAATGAGGTCAAGGATGGGAACCAGAGCGCCCTCTCCTGCATCGTCGATGCATATGTGCACTTTTACAGGAAGCTCCACAGGGCAGATGATGACGGTGCGTACGATTCCCTTGCCAAGGCCCTCAGCCTGATTGAGGAACATATTCCGTCCTTTGATAAATGGCCCGTCCTCTTTGAGGTATATTTTTCCTGGGCATGGCACCTGGAAGAGACGGACCTTGACCAGTGCATTACGTATTACCGCAAGGCCATTGCTGTGGCTCGGAACCACCATCTTGACCAGATCCCCTGGTGCGCACAGAGCGTTGCCACCACGTATTTCAATTTTGGCTGGGTATTATGGAACCTTGCCGGGAGCGAAGAGGCCATCATCCCTCTGGGGCGGGCGCTCGAACTGATGGAAGACTATGATGCCAATCACAGGATCAGCCATGAGACCGTTCTGGCGAGGATGGAGCATTACGGCCAGGAACTTCTCACCCTCTATCAGCAGACCAGCAGGACCAGAGAGGCCCAGGACCTGGTCAATCACCTCCGGGAATACGGCGTGGACCTGGAAAAACAGACAGAATAGTTTCAGAAAAAATACAGGTGTGTACACGGATGTCCCGGAGCTGTCCATGGCATACTGTGAAGAAGCGGCATACGGGAAAAGAGAAAGTTGGACCTTACAGGTCCACTTTTTCTTTCCGGGAGAAAGTATACTCGGTGTGTCAGATGAAGAAGGCAACAGAGGCTCTGACAAGATAAGGAGGATGGAAAAATGATACGTGAGATCAGCAGAAGAGTCCAGATGACAGAAGACGAAGGCATAGCCTGCGGCCCGGCATCCACAGTCAGTCTGGAAGCAGAAATTGTGATTGATGATAATGGCAAGAAAGTGTACCTGCATGGGCAGTGGGTCGACGCGGCTCCGGAAGATACGCTCTACGAGGCCCATACAGTGAGCATGTTTGATATGTATATCAGGATGACCCATGCTGAAGATGATGAAGAACTTGAGGCACTGTGTAACGAACGCGACCGGCTCGACGAAATGTACCGTGTGGACATGACGCCGTATGAGAGCTATATCGCTGAACTTGATCAGATGATCCGGGAAGAGGGGGAAAAACATCGCCTGGACTGGGAAGATGAGGAGGAAGAGGAGGACGGGGAAGAAGAATGAGCACCAGGGCCGGGAGGGAAAAAAAGAGCAGGGGGACTTCAGGTGACTGAGCAGGAAAGCATATACAGAGAGAGCTGGCTCTTGAAACGGACATGGGAATGGATTCGGTTTTCCATGACCTGGACGGTCAGAGCGGAAGGAGGGCCGCGGAGAAGGAACTCAGAAGACTCAGGAAAATGTGCAGACCGGAAGCAGCGTACCAGGCATGGGTGGAAACATTCATTGCATCGGAATATGAGAAAATGGCTGCCCGGGAGTTCCTTTCCTGTGATTATGTGTTTGCGGGAATGGGGCGCTACAGGGCCGTCATGCTCAAGGAGCAGCTTGGGAGCTTTGTTGACTGGATCAATGCAAACGGCTCTGCGTTCATGGGACAGCCGGAAAGGGCGACTCAAGAGGAGATCAGACAGTACATTGCGTGTCATGCAAATGATGCTTGCCAATAAAAAAGCCCTCAGCCATTGAGGGCTTTTCCCGTACAGACAAACAGTCCCGGAATCTGCTGCCGGAAAAATGCTGGCAGCTCGCGGACTGTAAGGATGCTCCGGAAAGCCAGGGGCATGGACAGGCATTCCAGGCGGACCGGCCACGCTGCGGAGTCCTTCCACCTTCCGGATGCAGGGAAGGTCCCTTGTCAGTGCGGCAATGCCCTGAAAATGGTCCATGGTATTGTTGACACCCGGAATGATGGGACAGCGGAGGATGATGCTGGCACCATCGGCGCTGAGCTTTTTCATGGTGATGAGTGCCATTTTGAGGAGCGGGGACGGTCTGTGCCACAGCGGCCGCTACCCCTTTATATGCGGCCTGTGCATGCTCAGATCAGGTCCCGGAGCACAGGGTACAGTGCTTCCGCCATGCGGAAGAAGCCCAGATCGTTGGGGTGCGTCCCGTCCACCGTGCACATATCACGGTCCGTACTGCCAAAAAGGGATGCCCCGTCCACAAAGACAACATGGCGGTCGCCTTCCGCAACTGCGCGCTCGTATGTGGCCCGGATGATGCTCCTCCTCCTGGCGTTCATGTCAGGATGGGCATCAAAGTCCGGTTTGCTGAGAAGGACGATGGGCAATTCAGGGTGCGCCTTCCGGACAGTCCGGAAAAACGGTTCGTGTGTTTTCTGCAGGTGCTCAGCGTCCGGTGCATTGTGATCATAGTCCAGAACGAAGACCCGCATGGAGAGAGACGCGATGTACTCTGCCATGCTGGCCTCTCCGCGCCCATTGCCTGCAAACCCGAGGTTCAGCCCGGCGGCATCCAGCTTCCGGCAGAGGATGGTTGTATAGGCGGACCCTGCCTTGCTGACACAGCCGCCCTGCGTGATGGAGGAGCCGTAGAAAACAATGGGCTGCGCAATCTTTGGCACACGTCCCCCGGAGACATGCGCGTCTGCCGGAAAGCCCAGCATGAGCTGTCTGAGGCCATTGTAGAGGGGCAGGTAGAGGACGTAATGCCGCAGGCTGCCGGGCAGGGGAAAGCATGTGCTCTGCATGGTCAGACAGCCGTGCCCGTTATCCATGGCAGGGATCAGGTTTTTGATCTGCCGCGTGCCAGCGTCGGTTTCCTCGAAGAGTTCCATGCCGCTCTGCCCGCTTGGGGCAAAATGGGGCATATTCGCAGTTTCTGTCAGCTCCCAGACAACAGAGAGTGTGTCAGCATCTGTTGAAAAACGCACACAGGCACCGGCCAGGTGATAGGCGAGGCGCTGCACACCTTCGCTGCACCCGGGCAGAAAGCTCTCGGGCAGACGGCACAGGACACCGCGGGGGTTGGGTGCGACGCCCCAGAGGGAGAAGGGCGGATCATACGGCTCGTAGAAACGCATGCCATCCGGGATGGTGGACGGAAGCCGGAAATTCGGATCGATATCTGCAAGACTTTTCATACAAAAACCTCCCATGGGTCCTGAAAAACAATTGTTGAAAGAGACAAAGACAATTACCGGATGGAGAAAATCTGACCTGTCCGCTTCAGGTGTTTCTGGACTTCATCCACAGAGAGATAGCAGTATGCGCCGGATTCGTCCCGGACTTTGTAGAACACACCGTTATCGAAGGTGCGGCAGTACTGCACATCGAACCGGCCCGTCACTGTGCCGTCCTGTACAGGCTGTGTATCAGACAGCCTGTAGCGGTCAAAGCCTGTACTGCCCGACTGGAAATGGTACTTGCTCTCCAGGATGTGCTCGAGGTCCTGGATCTCGGACGCCCTGACAAGGAACGTCCGTCCGCTGCCGGAGGCGGCGAAGCAGTACTCTTTTCCCCCGATCATGACGGTAAACAGGATTTCACAGGCTTCTTCTTTTGTCAGCGGGAGGGAGACTGTGGCGAACCCGGGCACGCCCTCAATGTCAGATTTGAGTGTGGGTGCCGGGAGCAGATTCGTCCGGGTCTGGAGGAGGGGGACGAAATGGTAGGTCCATAGCCAGGAGCTTCCGAGCGTGACATCGAAACGGTGGAGCAGATAGAAAGCGTACCCCGGGAGGGCATGGCTGTAATATCTGTTGGGGAAAGATGTGGGTGCGCCGGCCTGGTCAAATACGTCTTCACGGACACCGTTCTGCAGGGAGAGCAGGAAACCCTGCTCTGAAGCAATCTGATATTCTGCAGAGAACATCTTGTATTCATTGGTCCCTGTGTTGCTGTCCGACCACCAGTAATCCTGGTGCATGAAGTAGTTCCGCTGCGTGATGTAATCCAGACGTTTTTTGGCGAGGGTGTAATACAGCTCCGTCATGTAATAGGACATACGGTCCGTGCGGATGGTAAGGAGCGCATTATGGATAAAGAGGAGGTTCTCTGTGGCTTCAGACAGGCTGTTCATGTCTTCTGTCAGGCCGCCGTTGAGGAAATTGGCGCCATGGGCCCCGAGAACGGCTGCTCCGAGGTACAAGGATGCTGTGCCGGCGGCTGCCTTTGCTGTGCCGGAGCCGAACAGGGCAACCAGGTTCAGGGTCGTCTTGCAGGAAAAATCCAGGACATACTTGCCTGTTTCAGAAATGGCGCGCCTTGTCTCTGTGGAATGGAGGCCGTGGAATCCGTTCATCAGGTCATCCCTGACGGTCCTGCAGGCCCCGTACAGGGGCGTGTTTTCATCCAGCTCCTGGAGCAGGCAGTCCAGAATTTCAACTTTGGAAAGGATTTCATCGGCGATGCCGAGTATGGAAACGCTTTCCTTCTGACGGAGCGCATCGTTTGCGCGGCTTGCCTCGGACCATGTGTTATACAGGTCAAAATACAGGGAAGCGGCATCGAGAACGATGGACAGGACCGTCAGGCCGTTCCCGATTTTCTCAAAGGTCTCCGGTGTTTTGCCTGATTTTACATTCCTGTATTTTTCCAGATCGCGCAGGACAAGGTCTGCTCTTTCCGGGTCGGCACCTGTCACGGTGCGCACCTCCCTGACTTCTTCCATCAGATGGTCCAGGTCCTTGACAGAATAATCTGAAAGCAGGGTGGGGGGATCATAGGCAAGGCCCCTGCGGACATACTGAATGGCCCAGTCGAACTGGTTGGAGACATTCGCCATATAGGCATGGCTGCTGGTAACCGCAACCTTCGTGACTTCTGTTCCCAGGGAAATGGAACCGACGGCATCACCGGCGGCCTGAGCGCGTTCACTGTTGAGTTCATCCTCGCTCCTGCCGGAAAAATACTGGGACAGGTTCCATGTGGTGATGTCCCCTTCGGTCCCGTAGAGCATTTCAATGATGGCGCGTTCCAGCGCTTCCTTTTCCTGGGCACCGGCCATTCCTGTCACGGCGTCATAGGTTCCGGTGATGGGGTTCATGGCAAGCTTGAGGAACTCGGTGCTGAGCTGATAGAGCGGGTTATGCTCATTGGAATCGGCTATGCCGGACTGGGCAGACCCGAGTGTTGTGAGATCTGTCACATGTGCGGTCAGACTGGAAGTCAGGCCGGAAGCGGGGAAGAGGGTGTTGAGACCGGATACCGTGATCATGGGATCAAGCGCAGGGGGAAGCGATCCTTGGCTGTCCCCGTCAGCTGTGATGCGCCACTGCTGGCTGTGGACCGTATTTTTGCTGCTGTCCTGGGCATAGGCAACAAAGGCCCAGACCCCTGGCGCGTCCAGGGTGACTGTGCACACGGGACCGTCCATGCCCTGCCGGGAAGAATCCGGGGGAACGATCATGAGCTGTGTGCGCACAGCGCCGGTGGATGAGATTTCCAGGGTCACAGTGTCCCCGACGCGGACGGTGGCACCGTTGGCAACCGATACGGACGCAAACCCGACGCTGAGCGATTCTGCCCGTGCAGACGCACAGGGGGTAAGGAAAATGACAAGCAGGAGCAGGGAGATGATTCGGCGTAACATGGCAGACCTCCGCAGGCACGCTTACTGGACAGGCTCGGGCGGCATGATCTTGACTGCATAGCCCTTTGCATTCTTGTCGCTCTTGTGTTCACAGGTACCGCACAGCACAATGCCGCCGTCTGCCGGGTCGATGGCCGCAGAATTGAAGTAGTCGTCCCCGGCAAGGGCGCTTGTGAACTGCCATAGCATGCGGCCCGTGGTGTCGATGCATATGGCCCATGCATCTTTGCCTTTCCCTGTTCCGCCCTGCACATGGCCATCGGTAGATGTGGTGTATCCCACAAGCAGCGTGCTGCCGTCGGGGAAAACGGTGGTCCCGCAGACTTCCTCCTTGCCTGTCCCTCCGTAGGTCTTGGACCAGATCATACGTCCCATGGCATCGATCTGCATGGCCCAGAAGTCCATGGACGATGAGTAGCTGGCGGTAAAGCCGGTGACGATATAGGTGCCGTCACCAAGATCGCGTATGTTGTCAAAGGTGTCATCCTGGCTGCCCCCGTAGGTCACCCGGCTGATCTGGTTCAGGTCGGGGTCGGTCACATAGATGAGGCCGGTGGCGGAACCTGTGCCGCCGATATTGCCCACAAGGATCATCCCGCCGTCACTGGTGGCTACAGCGGAGTCCGGCACATCGTCGTCAGAGCCGCCGTAGTTGCCGTAATCCAGCAGATTGCCGTCCCGGTCAAACTTCATCACGAGGAAATCCTGGCGACCGTTCCCGGGGAGGACAAAACTGCTGCTTCTGGTCAGCCACCCGCTCCCGGCGATCATCCCGTCCGCTGTCTCCACGACCATATCAAATCCGAAGGACTGCCCTCCGGTACCAAAGCTGCGGAGCCAGTCGATGCTGAGGTCAGGGCGCAGCTTTCCGATCAGCGCGCTGGTGCGCTTGCTGGTTTTGGTTGTGGAGCCGGAGAACGTACTTTTGTCCCAGATCCCGGAAAAATCTTTGTCGTTGGAGCGCGTGACCCCTGAGACATAGAAACCGTCCTGGACCGGAAGGATGCAGTGGAACGAGTCCATATCGCCTGACCCGCCCACCACGGTGGACTGCTCAATGGTCCCGTCCGGGGCAAGCAGGAGGGCGAGGGCGTCCCTGTTTTTATATTTTGCGCGCAGCGGCCCGCTGCTGGAACTGGTGCGCCCGGAGAGCGCTGTCCCGGCACCCGTTGAGCGTGAGGCTGCCCACATGAATTCGGTATATCCTTTGCCGCCGGCTGTACTCTGCCAGATAAGGGTGGGCAGGGCGTATCCTATGCGGAACCCTTCAGGACTGACACTTTCCCAGGCTCCAATGCAGTTTGCGGGCAGCCAGGCCGCCTGCTGCTTTTTCCCGCTGAGCAGGACGTAAGCCCATTCCTCTCCGGATATGTCGCGCTCGGCATGGACGGCTGTGACGGTTTCCCCGGCCCTGACCGCGCGTGCCACCGATGCTGTGTCAGAGGGGGAGTTCATGGCTTGCGAGGATACAGTGACCGTGAAGGTCCTCTCAGGGTCCTGTACGAGCACAGGGACGTAGCCGCTCACATTCAGGACAGAGCCCGGCACCCAGCCGCGGGTCAGTTTGCCGTTCATGTCCGTGGTGGCACACAGGTACCAGGATTTGTCGGTGCTGCATGCGAGCACCTGAACAAAGGTACCTTTAGCCAGGGACAGGAGGGAAACAGCCTTTTTGTTCATCCATGCATAGAGCTTGTCAGCCTTGGCGACCCGGCCCGATGCGGCGGTTTCGGAGCCGCGGGTCGGCTTTCCTGTGAAATAGTCTGTGGCTGTATGATCAAGGGGGTCCCAGCTCAGGTCAGTCATTTCACAGCTGTTGCCGTGCACATCGAACCGGAGGACCTGAGCCGGGTGCGTGCTGATGTTTCTGGCATCAGCAAGGGAGACAGGCTTCATCCGGTACCCCTCAAGGCGGGTGATGCCGTAGTTCCCTGTGCCGGTCGTATTGCCGCGGAGGGTAATGATATATTCACCATCGCTGAGGGTGACAGCCTTGCTGCTTTTGCCCTCACCCACAATGGAAAGACGGCCGAAAGGCGCTGTGTCGCGGAAATCCATGGGATCGCTGGAGAGATAGTCTGTGCCGTTTTTCTCTGCGACACGGATCTCCATCATCTCATCCACCCAGAGGCTGTAGGTGCCGCTGTGCTCATCGCCGGACATGGCAGCGACACAGATCGCCTGGAAGATATCGGCCAGGCTCTTGGCGATATCCGCGCCTGCAATGTAAGTGTAGGATCCGGCATCATAATAGGAGGCAGAGGACCCGCCCTGGCTGTCCACTTCAAAATAGCGGACCTCGTACCCGTCATTGAGGACCCTGCGGGTTGTCTGTTTATCGCTCCCGGAGAGGGCGCCGACAAGGCCGATGGTATACACCAGCGCATCGCTCGCCCCCAGAGAACGGCCTTCGGAGATCGCGGTCTGGATGGGGTCCCCGGCCCCGACGGGGAGGCCGTCAGTGAGCATGACGACCACTTGCCGTGCGTCGGCACGTTTCCCTTCATCAAGCATCTCATGCGCGAGGCGGAAAGCGGCACCGGTATTGGTCTGCCCTCCGGCGACCGTGGAACGGATGGTCTGCTTGAGGCGGGTCTCATCGGTAAGTCCCACAAGCGAACTGGTGCGCCGGTAGGCTTCTGACTCAAAGGTCACAAGGCCCATCCGGCTCGGGGCGCTGAGACTGAACAGCGTTTCGACAAAGATGGATGCAGCTTCCTGGGCGAGGGAGAGGATCTGCTGGCCGCCCTGGGACACATCAGACATGGAACCGGATGTGTCCAGGACCAGGATGACATCCAGCGGAGTGTAGCTGTATTCAGTGGCCGCGTCGTCGGTGAACGTGTGGTCAGGGTCCGGGTTGACCAGAAGGCCGTCTGCGCCCTCGATAGACTGCTCTATGGCCTCCTCAGTACCGGCCTCCACTGTCCCGTCAGATGCGGGAGCCGTATCCCACAGGTTTTCCGCAGGCGCTGCAGTGAGAAACACCATGCAGCAAAGGCAAAGAGAGATGATTCGCTTGATCCGGTTGCGCACAGAGATACCCCTTCCTTGTGTCCGCTCCGGGACATGCCTGTCCGGGAGCGGGATGTTTTTTCAGAATATAGTATGATTCTGTATCTATTATAAGGGCCGATCCGGCTCCCCGTCAATGCGGATACACACCCCTGGCCAGAGAGCATTGCGGCCAGCGCATATTCGGGCATAATGAACCTGAACGGGGACAGATGTCCCGGGGAAAAAGGGGGACCGCGGAACAGGGCCCGGTTCCCTGCAACAGAAAGCGTTTTGCGTATATGTCCTTCCGGGGACCGGTATAATATATGGATGAAAAAGCACCGCATACAGGCGAACAGGAGAGGAAAAAAGATGAGCAGACAGCAGATTTGGGACCAGTGCATCGAAGACTATCCGCGGCTGCCGGGGGAAGGCTCGGACGACGCGCGGATCCGGCGTGCCGTGGCAGAGTGTGCCGGCGGCGTACTGTATTTTCCAAGGGGCGTATATGCCATTGCAGAGATGGTGACTGTGGACAACGGGTGCTCGCTTTTGCTGCACAAGTCAGCTGTCCTCAGGGCAGTGCGGGGGATGCCTTTTGTGGTCAGAATTGATGCGGCTGCCTCGTATCCGGATGTGGTGGAACAGGACGGCCACCTGGTCCCTTCCGGAGATCCGGATGCAGAGGACTGGAACCTTTTCCTGTGCGGCGGGGTGATCGACGGGGCAGGGCTGGCCAGCTGCGTGTGCCTGAACAGCTTCAAGCACTTCACCATGCGGGACGTTTCCCTGAGGAACGGAAAACAGTACGGGCTGCGGATCGAGGAAGAGGGCAGCACATGGACCTATGAACTGGTGGCGCAGAACCTGTACTGCAAGTGCACCATGCCAGGTCTTGCAGGGAACGCGGGCATCAGCTCAAGAGGCGGGGACAGCCATTTCATCGACTGCATCGTGGTGGACTATACCCGTGGCATTGAGCTGCTGGGCGGCGGCTCCAACCGGCTGACCTGCTGTCATGTGTGGGGCGGTCCCATTCCGCCCAGGGCGGAGGGTGAGCTGCCGGAGATGCTGGTGGATTCAGTGAACTACGTCCTCTCCTCCTATGACGCGGTTCTGACCGACTGCTATGCGGACACCGGCATGACGGGCTATCTGGTGACGCACAACACCCGCCTTGTGGGGTGCAGCTACTTCAACAACTATACATACGGGATGGATGATGTGACAGTGATTGACCACCGGGGTGGCATCCTGATGGTCACAAATGGGCTGTTCCGCAAGACGAGCCCCAGGGCCACACTGTACCGGGGCGACAGGTCCAGGCTGTTGGCCCATGAGAACATGCTGGATGGCTTCGGGGACCAGTCTTTGTGATGAGCATACGGAAGGGGAACAGCATGGAACGGATTGTATCGGGGCTCAAAGACCTAGGCCCGCGGGACGGTAAAGTGCACCTTCTGCCCGAATCATATTCCCTGACGGCACCGGTGGACATCGACAGGCCCTGCGTCTGTCTGGAGGGGGACATCTGGTCCTACAGTGCCGACCCCAACGGTGTATTTGAAAGCCGGTACGGCACCCAGCTCCGTCTGCGCGGAAGGGGTTTTCCTGCCCTCCGTGTGGGCGTGACCCGCACGGCGGAGGGCTGCGTGGTACGCGATCAGGGGATCCAGGGCGACATCACCGGCATGGACACGCGTCTGCTTCTGGACACGGCGCATCTACTGGCATCCTCCGGCCTCACCCTGTCCGGCACGAGGGTGGATCAGGCGGAGTTCAGCAAGATCAGCTTCTGCGGCCTGCAGTGCGGTGTCTGTGCCTGCGGGGACGCGGAAGTGGATGCCTGCCTGTTTGAAAGGCTGAATGTGGACGGATGCGCGATAGGCGCGTATTTCGCCCCGAGGGCAGCTTATTATGTCCGCTTCCATAAATGGGTCGCGGCGGACAACCCCTATTGGGGCCTGTATGTGAACGGTGAGGGCAGGCAGAACCGGCGGATGGAGATCACACAGATCCAGTTCATCCGCTCAGGCGGTGCGTTTGAGGAGGGTGACGGGCTGGTCCATGCGGCGGTCTGCCTTGATCACGTGGACACCTGTATTTTCCGGGGCAACCTGATTGATGACGCAGGCGTGTTCTGGCTCTTCGCGCCGGATGCCGAGTCCAACAGCGCCCATGAGACCCGGATCTTTCCCACAGTCTCCCTGTATGTCCGCGGAAATGAAAATGTCATTGCGGACAACGTGATCAGCTGCAGCCATGCAGCATCCATCGTTGTAAAAGGCAGCGGGAACGTGCTGATGAACCATACCGCCGATGGCGATGTGGTCATTGAAGGCAGCGGCAACACAGTGTCCAACCTCGTCTTTACCACACCAGCATCGCATCTGGTCCTCCGGGGCGGGGGCAACCGGGTTTACGGCGTGCCGCCGGAGCGGATCGACGGTACGCCTGCCTGAATCTGCGCTCCGTTTCCGGACGTCCGGCACATGCCCCGGAAACGGGTCTGACACTGGAACCATCAGCCGGAGACAGCCTCTGGTCAGGGGAAAACATCCTGAAGTGCGGCTGTTCCCGGCTGATTTTTGTAAAGGGAAACGTTGTGGCGATGGCGGCAGGCGTGTATCAGGCAAGTTTCATGCACAGATGCAGTTTTGTGTTTCATCAAAAACTTGGTATAATCAGATGGAAATCGGACCATGAAGAACATCTTTTTCGCAACAGCATACGATTTGCATGGATGGACGTACATTTCCATCAGAAGGGCCAGAGATGGCTGTGTCCCTCGCAGGAAGGAACCATCCTGGAGGCCAGAAAAAATGTCGTTGGGATCATCCGCATCCGGCTGCTGGAAAAAGGCAAATGGTGGACGGGAGCCGGTACCGGAAAGGTCCTTCCGGGAGCTGTGGCGACTGCCCGGAAACGCGGGAAAAGGCAGTCTGCAGAAGGTAAGATCCGGATGGGAAATGAAGCAGAGGACAGAGGGAAGTGAAGGCATTGACAAAGGCGGGGCAAATGGAAGCAGATGCGTTCCAGCTCAGTGAAGAGCAGGAAAAGGCCTGTCAGCAGCTGGTCAATGCGCAGCATAACTGGTTTGTCACGGGAAAAGCCGGAACCGGTAAATCTGTTCTTCTGAACTGGTTGGTCAGTCATACCCACAGGAAAGTGGTGGTGCTGGCACCGACAGGGCTGGCTGCTGTCCATGTGAAAGGCCAGACTATCCATTCTTTTTTCGGATTGAACCCCGCTGTCCAGAATACCGGCAGCGAAGAAGAATTGAATGAGGGCATGTCACGCCGAAGGAAGGACCTGTTAAGGTGCCTGGATGCCATCATTATTGACGAGATTTCCATGGTCAGGGCAGATGTCATGGATATGATGGACAGAAAGCTCCGTCTGGCCCGGGGCATGGACGCTCCCTTTGGGGGCTGCCAGATGATCCTTTTCGGGGACCTGTACCAGCTGTCCCCGGTTGATGAGGATGATATGACAGCCAGCAGCTACCTGCACGGGAAATACGGGACGCTGTTTTTCTATGGGGCCCCCGGCTACCGTGCGGGGGATTTCCGCATGATTGAACTGACCCATGTCCTCCGTCAGACAGATGATCAGTTTGTGCAGGTGCTGAACCATATCAGAGACGGAGAACCGACACAGACGGACATTGATCTGATCAATGAGCATACCCGCTGGTGGAGCGTGCCGGAAAACACGGTCACACTCACGCCCACCAACGAATCAGCGAACCTGGTCAATGAAAGGGAGCTCAAGGCCATTCCCCGGAGCGGGTACGCCTATCATGCCGTAATCAGTAAGGGGTTCCCTGAAGATGCCTATCCTGCGGATCCTGTACTTGTACTCAAGGTGGGGGCGCGCGTGATGATGATCCGCAATGATCCCGGGAAAAAATGGGTCAATGGGACGTTTGCCACCGTTTCCCGGCTGTCGGAACACGCGGTGACTGTCTCCATCGGCGGTGTGGACTATCCTGTCAACAAAGCGGTCTGGGAACAGTATGAATATGGCTGGGATGAAGAGACCGGCCAGCTGACAAGAAAGGCAGTTGCGGCCTTTGAACAGTATCCCGTCCGTCTGGCCTATGCCATCACGATCCACAAATCCCAGGGCCAGACCTTTGAGCGCGCAGTCCTTGACATCCAAGCAGGAAGGCCGTTTGCTGCGGGTCAGACCTATGTGGCGCTGTCACGGATCCGCTCATTTGACGGACTGTATCTGACAGATGAAATTGAACGCGGAGACATATGGGTCAATCAGGAGGTTACAGAATATATGCATCGCTCCCGGAAGGGGGAGGATGAGCCGGAGATGGAGGAAAGAATGGTGCTGCCTCAGAATATCAGCATGAACGTATACAAAGCTTTTACGGAAGCATCAGGAAAACTGCCCAAGGAAATCAAGGCTAAAGTGGAATCGACACTGTGCAGCATGTGGGATAACCCTGAGCTTCCGGGACTGCACATTGAAAAGATCAATGATTCGGAAGGCCTTTATTCTGCCCGTGTGGACCAGAATTACCGCATCATCTTCCATATGAGGGAAGACAGCAGCCATGTGACGCTGCTGTATGTCGGAGTGCATGAAGATGCTTACAAATTTGCCAGGAAACATAAGGTGGCAGAAAATGCCAGCATCAATGCCGTACAGACGGTATATGAGCCCTCACGCAGAATCACGCTGGACAAAGAGACGTCCCGGAAATGTTCAAGGATCAATGAAGTGACGGACCTTCAGATGATGAAGATGAAAATACCGGAGGAGCACTGGGACCAGCTGAGGCACCAGGTCTTCAGAAAAGAGCAGCTGGTCGGGTTCAGGCCGTACCTGTCTGAAGATGCGTATGATGTGCTTGAAATGATCCTTAACGGCGATGATATAGATGAAACGCTGGATTTATATTTTTCGCAGGAATCCGGATATGGCAGCGAAGTCGTGCCCCAAGTGCCCGCAGAAAAGAAGCCGTATTTCGGGGAATATACTGATACAGATCTGCTTGACCTCGGCGTGCCCTACGATAACCTTGAACTCATCCGGGGAATCAATTCCGAGTTGAGCATGCAGGCGGCCCTCAGCTGTCTGCCCACCCTTGTACAGGAATCCCTGCATGCATTGAGAAACGGCAAAACGGTCGAAGAAATCAGGAAAGAGAATTATCCGCAGGCGAAAAAGACCGGAGAGGTTGCTTTTGAACAGGCTTATCAGAGCATCATCACAGGCGCTGAATTTGCCAGTGTTGAAAACAAAGAAGCCCTGAAGGCCATGCTGGAATACCCACTTGAAAAGTGGCGCATCTTCCTGCATCCCAAACAGGCAGAATTCGTCAGGCATGAATACAATGGACCCGCCATGATCACGGGCGGGGCCGGTACAGGAAAAACGGTGGTCATTGTCCACAGGGTAAAAGAAATGGCGAAAAACTGCGCAGAAAATGAACGGATCCTTGTGACAACCTTCACCAATGCCCTGACCCATGATCTGCTTGACCGGCTCAAACAGCTCTGCAGCCGTGAAGAAATGATGCATATTGATGTGTGCACGGTGGACAGCCTGACCAGAGAGTACACCAGAAAAATCCTGAAGCGGAGCACGCTGTATGACAGTGGTTTCCCCAACGCGTTCACACTGAAAAAAGCGTGGGAGGAAGCCATCCGGACGACGGGGTATGAAGATGACCTTACCGTCGACTTCTGTATTGCAGAATGGCGCGACCTGGTCCAGGACCTGGATATCAGGACATGGGAAAAATATGAGAACCAGAAGAGGACCGGGCGGGGCGTCGGAATTTCCAAGGAACAGAAAAGGAAGTTCTGGGAAACGTCCCAGGCCTATTGCGGGATCATGGAGAGCCGCAGGGTTACCGATGTGGAAATGGCCCAGAACCGTCTTGCCGAATGGATCCGCGCCCACAGGGACAGTGCGCCGCAGTATAAGCACGTTTTCATTGACGAGTGCCAGGACCTGAGATCATCCGCGCTGCGCATGCTGGGTGTCCTCGCGCCTGAAGGGTCAAAGAATAATCTGTGCATATCCGGGGACACCAAACAGCGCATCTATGGAGCCAGGGCAAGCCTGAAAGGATGCGGTATCCTCGTCAACAACCGTTCAAAGACCCTGTCATTGAACTACCGGACGACAGAGGAAATCTTTCTGTTCGCGAGCAGGCTGCTGTCCGGATACAAGTATAAAGACATGGACGATGCTGCTATTGACAAGGATAAAACGGTCTGCATTTTTCATGGACCCACCCCGTATGTAAGGCAGTTCCCCTCTGAAACAGCTGAGGCTGAGGCTTTGACGGAGAGCATAAGGCAGGTCATATCCACAAAAGTCATGCCGCAGGATATCTGTATCATGACAAGTACAAACAGCGAGGCCAAAAGACTGGCTGAGATTCTGAGAAGAGCAGGCATTGACACATGTTTCCCACAGCGGTCAGATGACCGTATGGACAGCAGTGTGCCCGGGGTCCGTCTCATGACCATGCACAAAGGCAAGGGACTGGAATTTTCCTATGTTTATCTTCCCTGCCTGAGCGACAGCAGCATTCCTGCCCCCTGGGAGCTGAAAAAGGCAGAAACGCCAGAGGAAAAGGAAGAGATCATGAACTCAGAATCCAACCTCCTTTACGTGGCCATTACCCGTGCCAGGTACCAGGTGTGGATGTCCTGCTCCGGAGAACCGTCAAGACTGATAGAACGCTACCTGTAAAAAACGCCATTGCGGGCCTGGACCTGCGCATGGCGGAAATGTCGGTGAACTACAGGAGGAGAGGCTGATCAATGAGGAAAACCATATGTCTTCTGCTGATGATCTGTCTTACGACAGCAATGTTCTCCATGGCAGAAGGGGAACTGGAGGGCAGACCATGGACCAATCCGGAGCTGCCCGGCAATCTGCCTGACGAGCGGCCGGCAGTGGAGGAAAACTACTATCTGTACGTCAATGACGGGCTGCACCGGAACGCTTATGCGCAGGAAGAAGACAGTATGCAGACCCGTGTCCAGAAGGAAGTGAAGGAAAGCATCTGGTCCCTGGTGGACACAGGGGAGAGCACAGAGGCCCAGGTACTGAGGATACTGACATTCCTGATCATGGACGGGGAGGCCAGAAAAAGAGAAGGAATGGAGCCCCTCATGACCCGAGTCAGGCGCGTGCGGGATACACGGACAACGCAGGAGCTCTCAGATCTGTGCCGCGAGGAAGGTTTCCTTATGGGCTCTCCGTATGCTGTGTTCTGGCTGGAACAGTCACAGCAGGATCCGGACCTGTTTGCCCTGACGGTACAGATGGAACGGCCGGTACCGCAGGCGGAAATCCCTGAGGGTCTGGAAGAGGGGAGCGAATTTCCGGATGAGCTGCCGCTGGACACCGGCAGGGTGGAAGATGAGCTCCGGCAGCTGGGCTGTACACCGGAGGAAGCGGCACAGATGACAGCGCGCATTCTGGCTTTCCAGAAGGAGCTTCAGCAGGAGAGCGTGGATTCCGTGGAAGATGGTTTCTTTATGGGGGACAGCAGGAGCCTGACAGCGTCCGAGATCCGCGATGCATGCACGCCTTTGTATGACCAGATGGTCAGTCAGGGCCTGTTCCGCGGGGATGATATGGATTCGGCCCTGTTCCAGACCGCAGAATTCCCTGCTCTGCGCAACCTGCAGCGTTTGTACACAGAGGACAATCTTGAGGTGTTCCAGGCGATTGTGTGCCTGTATATGCTCCGGTATGCAGCAGAATACCTCGACCCGGCAACCTATGCCCGGACAAATGGAATCAGCGGAGAGCCGGATCTGAAAGAAGCGGCCTTCAGATATATGAAGGACCATGCGAAAGACCTGACTGAACAGGCTTACATGGATGCATTTGTTCCTCCAAAGCAGCGTGAGCAGGTGCAGGAACTGGCAGAAGAGTATAAGGATGCACTTGCTGAAAGGATGGCGCAGTGCCCCTGGCTGAGTGAAGAATCCCGGAAGAATGCGGCGGAAAAGGCTTCGATGCTCAGAATCCTTGTGGTAACCTCCGGGGAACGGATAGATTACGGGCCGCTGCTGGAAAAGCTGAAAGACGGCAGCATGAACCTCCTGGAGGCAGCTGTACAGTACGACCTGACCGTGATGGAACGCCTGCGCCGCCTTGCGGGGACGCCATATGACCGCGGGTGCAGGAGCCTGTACACAGATTCCATGCTGGAGACCAATGCTGTGTATGAGGCGGGTAAAAATGCTTTCTATATGATGGCGGGCATGCTGAGACCGGATATGTACGACGGCAGCAGCAGGGAAACGCTTCTTGCCACCATTGGCCAGACCATCGGCCATGAAATGGGCCACGGCTTCGATGCAAATGGGGTGCAGGGGAACGGGAGCGGCGGAGCCCAGAGCATACTGACGGAGGAGGACCAGGACACGTTCCGGACGAAGGTCCAGCACTTTGCACAGAGCCTCAGCAGGATGGAACTGGCGGACGGTGTCAGTGTGAATGGCACGTATGTCATCAATGAGGCGATCGCGGACCTGACCGGGCTCCGGCTGACGCTGGACCTGGCCCGGAAGACGGAGGGCTTTGATTATGATCTCTTTTTCCGCTCCCTGGCCAGGAAGTATTACCGCAGCTTCCAGACCCGCGAAGCGGCGCTGAATGATTACAGCTCCAACTTCCATCCTGCCCCTTACATAAGGATCAATTTCACGTTTGCACAGACTGATGAGTTCTGCGGAGCATATCCCTCTGTACGGGAAGGAACGCCCATGTATATTGCCCCGGAGATGCGGGAGGACCTGTGGTAAAGACCGTGACGGACACAGAATGTTCAGGCGGTTCCGGGCAGTCCACGTGCTGCCAGTATCCACTCTGTACCCGGAGAAGATGGACGGACAGCAGAAAAGGCCGGGGCTTATGACAGAGAAGGCAGATGCCGGGCAGGAAAATCATCCGGACAGGAACAGGCCTGTCCGGATGACATGGCTCTGAACATTTTTGTATGGGGGAAATGGCAATGGCAATGCACAGCAATTGGAACCCATGGCACGGATGTGTCAAATGCAGTGAAGGCTGTCAGAACTGTTACGTGTATGCCCTCGACGGGATGAGGGGCAGACAGGGCTCGGACATTTACAGGACAAGAACAGGTTTCAGGTACCCGCTGTCCAAAGACAGATCGGGCCACTACAAGGTAAAGAGCGGGGAAATGATCAGCGTATGCATGACATCTGACTTTTTTCTCAAGGAAGCAGACGCCTGGCGCGCGGAAGCGTGGGATGTTATGCGCATGAGGAGCGATGTCATCTTCCTTCTGCTGACCAAGAGGCCGGAGCGGGTCCGTGAATGCCTTCCATGGGACTGGGGAGAGGGCTGGGAGAACATTTTTCTGAATGTGAGCTGCGAGAACCAGAGAAGGGCGGATGAAAGGATCCCTCTGCTTCTGGAACTGCCCTTCAGGCATAAGGGACTGCAATGTGCACCCCTTCTGGGCCCGGTCAGCGTTGCAGGGTACCTCGACAGTGGACAGATTGAAAGGGTTGCCTGCGGCGGAGAAAACTACGGAGGGATAAGGCCATGTGATTTTGAATGGGTAAGGGCACTGAGGGAAGAATGCGTATCGAGGGGCATCACGTTTTGCTTCATGGAGACGGGCACGGTGCTGATCAAAGATGGCAGGACATACACCATCAGAAGCAAGCAGATGCAGAACCTGCAGGCGTACCGGTCCGGCATGAGCTTCCAGGGAAAAGATATGTGTTTTGAGCTCAAAGACAGTTTTGGTTTCCCCATACCCAAAGAGGACCTCTATGTGCCCCGTTATGCCGGGAAATGCGGAACCTGTTCATTCAGAATCATATGCAATGGCTGCAGCAGCTGCGGGAAATGTGGAACCTGACCCAAAAAAGACAGAAGCAAGATGGCCAAGCACAGCCAGAATCTCAGGAAAGATGCGAGTACTCAGCACCATGGAGAAAGGACCGCGAAGCGGTGCTGAGCGGAAATGAAGGGTTTCCCTCGCTGCGCGCTGGCGGAGCAAACCGGTTCATGGTACGAAGCATGTTACGCGGGACGGTGCTGGGCCGGCTCTCTGAATGTGCAGATGGAGCGTCCGGGACAGTTCCCTTGTCTTTGTGGTGGCAGAAATCAAAAAGGTGCCCATCTGACAGAATCAGTGGGTACCTTTTTCCATGCAAGGACCAGTCCGGAGGGATAAAAGCAGGAACTGAAGCCGGGAAGGGGACGTTCCAGACTGCAAAGGCCGTGTTATCAGCGCACATCCTGATCAGGGAAGGCATGGCTCCAGATCTTTGCCAAGCGGAGTGACGTGTGAGTTCAGAATAGTAAAAATCCGGGTGGCCACTCAGCCACCCGATGAATCCCCGAATCTTTGATTGCCGTTTATCGTCATTGCTCTCCATCGGCCGGATCTTCCGGAGCGGAGTCCGCAGAAGTGGCCGTTTCCGCACGATGGATGGCTTCGTCCATGTCCCGGCTCAGGTCCATGCGCTGAAAATCTTCATCCCCCTCGGGCAGTGTCAGCGTAAAAGCAGGTGTCGCATCAAGGAAGGCATCTGCGCTGCCGACTTGCACCTGGAGCACATGGCCGCCGCGGGTCAGGTCCTCGGTGATGAAATGGAAGTGCCAGCCGATGCTGTTCATTCCGCCCATGAACGAGGGACAGTACAGGCCAACCATGGTCCCACGGATGTTCTCAAGGTCGCATTCAACCTGGTCCGCCGCGAGTGCGACATCCAGTTCCCGGTAAGGCTTCTCCTGCTTATACTCGCTTCGCACCTTAATGGCCGGGAACTCGCCGGTGATTTTTACCATGTAGAACAGATTGGCACCATTCTCATTCACAGCCTGATTCAGCTGTTCCTGCAGCGAAGCCATGTCGGAAACGTCAGTCAGATGGAGCTGAGTATCCGGCTCAAAGAATGTCACATTGGAGAACGGGACCGTCTCAGTGTCCGGCGGGACCAGGATGGTCCCATCGTGGATCGCCTGGTAAACGACGCTGTCCAGAACAATCATTTCACCATTGACACCCTCGAATGTACCGATACCGGTATCACCATGGGTCTTCAGCTCTCCGACCGTAATGATCCCGTCGTAATGGCCCTGGGCAAGAGATTGCAGCAGTGCGACCTGATAGATGGTCTCCGGATCAGGAACCACATGTTCTTCGCAGGTGCCGACGGTACTGAATGATGTCAGACAGACCATCACGCACACAAGCGTCATCAGCAGACAGGTTTTTTTCTTCATAAGAAACCCTCCTTCATAACTTTGGTGAATCAAAAGAATATCTCTTTTTCCGGCTCCTGGCAAGTTTCCGGAAGCCTTTGTACAGTCATCCTGCAGAAGTGATCTGCACGGTCAGCTCGGTCTTATTATTTTCGCTGAGAACATGCTCATTTCCTGTATCAGTGGCGATATTTTCCGGTTACAATCCAAAAAATCAGGTGGCCATTCCCAATCAGTTTATCGGTATACAAAAGATATGGAGATCACAGACCGACAGACTGCACGTGGGAGGCGATCAAAAAAAGAAAGCCCTTATCTCTTTTCAGGATAAGAGCTGGACTCTGTCTGTTCTGAAGAGGAAAGTGGCTCTGAGAAAGAGGCGGCGGGAGTGCCCCGCGCATCAGAGATGGCAGGAAAAGGGGACAATGCGCCGACCTGCGGAAAGAAAGGTCATGGCGGTCCGTCTCCTGAGCCCGGAAAAACAGATCAGAATATGTGCTGCAGGAAATTATACAGCGCCAGGTGCCAGTTCCCCATGGAATGGTAGCGCATGGGAAAAATATCAAAGACGGTGTTGACGCCCTTCTCCAGGCGGGGCTCCACATCCAGCATGGCATGATAGTCCATCAGCTGCTGGGGCATGGCAAAGTCGAAATTCCCCGTGGCAGCATAGAGACAGTCAATGGGGAAGGAAGCAAACGCACCGCTTTGCAGATGGTCACGGAGATAGTCTGTGCTGATCCTTGAACCGCTGAAGGTACCGAAGGATGCAAAATAATCAAGGCAGCCGCAGATGACAGAACGGTAGGTGGTAACGGCACCGCGGGAGAGTCCGTCAAAGGCACGGTGGTTCCTGCTGGCGGTAAAACCTTCTTCATCAATGAAAGAGGCACCGTCATAGTAATGCATGATGCTGATCTGCATGCTGTGCTCCCGTGCATAGCGCAGAATATAGGCATGAAGTGTCTGGGCATAGGCCTGTTCATCCTCTACCACAGCTATGGTCAGCGCGGTCTGTGCCATTGCGGTTACCACCTCCTGTACGGGATCTATTCTGCTCCAGCTGTATATGCCATATCATAGCTCAAATGGTTTCTGTGTTCAATCTGTCCCATGGTACACGGCTGGGACGGAAGCGGCCCATGGACCTGTCTTCTGGTACCCTTCCGGCAGCAGGCACGGTCAGGTCCATGCCACCGGTCTTCCGGAGCACTTATAATGCTTTTCCGAAGATCAGCTCCAGGGGCTGTTCGTACCCGGGAAAAGGAAAGTCCAGTTCACCGCAGTTCCTGTAGCCGATTGCGCTGTAAAAGAATTTGGCTTCCTCGTTTTCCTGCGTGGATGTCATGACCAGGGTGTACCCTTTGGCTTTCATATCTTTTTCCCAGTGCTGCATCAGGAAACGGCCATATCCCTTCCTCTGCTGTTCCGGTCTGACATACAGGAGATTGCAGAAGGGGATGCTGTCCCAGAACAGGGAGTACCTGAGAATGGCGGCCGGCTGCCCTTCCACAGACAGCACATAGCCCATGCGGTCCCTTACTTTGCGCAGGTATTCTGTCCGGCTAAGGTGCCTGTCAAGAGAGAACCAGAATGCACTGTCAGCTGGCGTCATGTACCTTACAGACAGAGGGGGACGTTCTTTGTCCAGTTTCAGCGCGGCGATGATCTCCTCACCGTCCCATTCTCCTGTCTCCTGAAAGCCAAAGGAAGCATACAGGGCCCTGGTTGCCAGGTTCTCCGGCTCATAGGACAGCCAGCAGTACGCTGCCGGACCGCATGGTTCAGTTGCGATAAAGTCCAGAACCAGCTTCAGGGCATTTTTGCCGTACCCTCTGTGCTGGAAAGGTGCGGCGATCATAAAACGCCACAGGCTGTAATTGCCGTGGGCGATCCCGGGGGCATCCTCCCAGTCATCGTCGGCACCGAAACCGACCATACAGAACCCGACGGGCGTTTCATCGTCGTAAATGCCAAAGGGGAACGCGTGCCCGTGGTGCGCAACCGCGATATATGCCTCGATGAGGCTCATGTCATTGGGAGCGACAAAGCTTTCCTGGTTCCCGCTGACGCGCAGCGCCAGAATATCCCGGACATTCTTTCCGTTGATTTCTTCCAGTCTGACCATTGTTCCTGTCACCTCATTGGATCTGTGTCCGTGTTTCAGATACTGAAGGACCTGAGGGGATCCCTTTTATGGCACCGGGGACCATGCAGGCGAGGGCCTTACATGTACGGTTCACTGCCGAACTGCAGATAAGCGCCTTCCATGGGGGACGCCGCATGCTCACTGAACATGCGCAGGACACCGCTTTTATACTTTCTGGGCTTTGGGTGCCAGTGCTTTTTCCTCTCCTCCAGGATCCGGCTGATCTCTTCGGGCGGTTTCATCTCACCATGGATCCCCACGATGGAAAGGACCCGCTGGCTGACATCAATGAGGATACAGTCGCCTTCCTCCACCAGTGCAATGGGGCCGCCGGCCTGTGCTTCCGGACTGCAGTACCCGATCACCGGACCTGTGGACGCCCCGGAAAAACGGCCGTCGGTAATCAGCGCAATGCTGCGGCCGAGTTCCTTGTCTGAACTGATGGCTTCGGAGGTATAGAACATTTCCGGCATGCCGGACCCCTGGGGGCCCTCATAGCGGATAAAGACAGCGTCACCCGGCCTGATGCGGCCGTGGAGAATGGCATCAATGGCTTCTTCCTCACTGTCAAAGGGCCTGGCGCGGAGCACGGCGGAAAACATTTCCCTGGGACAGGCCGTATGCTTGATGACCGCACCGAGGGGGGCCAGGTTCCCTTTTAAGATGGCAATGGAACCGTCTGCGCCAATGGGACGGTCAAAGGGACGGATAATGTCTTCCTTTGTCAGATGGATACCGTATTTTCTGTTGGCGTTTTCCAGCCATGATTGGCAGCGTTCATAAAAGCCGTTCTTTTTCAGCCCGTCAAGGTTTTCCCCCAGGGTACGGCCGGTCACGGTGAGGGCATCCAGATGCAGACATGGCCTCAGTTCCTCCATGATGGCTGGCACGCCGCCGGCATAGCAGAAAAATTCAGCGGGCCATTTCCCGGATGGGCGCAGGTTCAGCAGATAATGTGCACCGCGGTGGAGCCTGTCAAAAGTTCCGCCATCAATGTGGAGGCCCAGTTCGTGGGCGATGGCAGGCAGATGCAGGAGACAGTTGGTGGAGCCGGAAATGGCAGCATGGACCAGGATGGCATTTTCAAAGCTGTCCATGGTCACGATATCCGAGGGCCGTATCCCTTTCCTGGCCAGCTCCACTGCCTGCTGTCCGGCACGGTGCGCACAGTCCATGAGCTCGGGGCCAGAGGCCGGGAGCAGGGCGCTGCCGGGCAGGGCGAGCCCCAGGGCTTCGGCCATGATCTGCATGGAAGAGGCCGTGCCGATAAACGAGCACGCACCGCAGCCAGGACAGGCGTTTTCCTTGGCCCAGCTGAGGGCAGCCCCGTCAATTTCGCCCCGCTCGTATTGGGCGGAATACATGCCAAGCTGTTCCAGCGTCAGCAGCTTCGGGCCAGCGTTCATCACACCGCCCGGCACGGCCACTGAGGGAACGTTTACCCGGAGCATGCCCATCAGGCTGCCTGGCATCCCTTTATCGCAGCTGGCGATGAACACAGCTCCGTCAAAGGGCGTGGCGGAGGCATGGATCTCGATCATGCCCGCAATCATTTCGCGGCTGGCCAGGGAATAATTGATCCCGTCCGTGCCCTGGCTCTCGCCGTCACACATATCGGTACAGAAGTACCGCGCCCCGTGACCGCCGGCTTGTGCGATCCCTTCCCGGGCAGCCTCCGCCAGCCGGTCGAGGTGCACTGAACCCGGATGGCTGTCGCCAAAAGTACTTTCGATCATGATCTGAATTTTGCCCAGGTCTTCTTTTTTCCATCCTGTACCAAGCCGCAGGGGATCCAGTTCCGGAGCCAGAGCTCGCATTTTCTGGCTGATGAAATCCATTGATTCTTCATCCTTTCCTGTGGGCAGAATTGTTTACCAACGGATTGTAAATGGATTCCGGTGCTTCGTCAATCAGCATGGAGAGGACCTGCGGAGGCCCGGGACACCAGTGATCCGGAACCGGATCAGCGCGTACGTCTGGTCAAGCCCATGCAGTTCATCGGAACAAAGGAATCATCACCCAGCCAAAGTTCTGCCGGATCCGTGTGGGTGCGCCGGGTGCTTATATCTCTTTCACTGTGTCCATGACCCTTGCCGTCCGCCCGGCCAAGGCAGAGTATGCGCTGGTCTGGGACAAGACCCAAAGTGAAGCGGATTATCCGGGGGAAATCCTGCAATGGACCGGTTCAAGATGCGGCTGGAAGGGATACACTGCGCACCGGGACAAAGGCACGCTATGAAGCGGTGCGTCCTATGCCTGCAGGGGCATGCAGAGCCTGGTACCGCTCAGAGCAGCTGTCCTGAGAAGACACAGCGATCTGTCTGCAGGGCCTGTATTCCGCAGATCTGTTCAAAGCAGTCTCTTTCTTTGCAGGGAAGGGACAAGGGCTTGACACAGGGACCTGTTGCAAATATACTTTTCGCATAGAAAAAAAGTGTTACAAACTGGCCATTGCTTACATGAACGGGCGTTCTGCTGATCGAAAGGGGGACAATGGGTGGACAAACAGGATAAGAAAACGGACCTTCCAGAAAAAAGCGAAAACGATTTCAGGAAAACAAAGACGAAAGCTGAATACAGGGACCGGAAACAGAAGGGTAACGTGATTCTTGCCGCTGCCGCATGGATCATACTGGGGTGCCTGCTTCTGGTCTTTTTCTACAGCGCGGCGCTTTCTGTGGTCGACTACAGTTTCAGAGCCGGTCTGACCGGAAGTTCTTTTGTGGGTCCGAAAAATTATGAGTATCTTTCTCAGATACCCATATTTGTCATTTATCTCAAGAATTCATTATGGCTGAGGCTGGTCCAGATCCTTTCCGGACTGCTCCTGTCTGTCCCGGTGCTCCTTTGGATCTGTACAGGGAAAAAACAGAGCAGGAAGATGATGAAAGCGTGCCTGTGCCTGATCCCCATGTGTCTGCCGCCTCTTGTGACGGCTGGCGCCGTGATGCGGTTCATGCCCCGGGAGTACCTGGTGGAACCGGAGCTGTTTTCTGTCATCTTCGGACTTGGGTGCTGTCTGCAGACGGGTGGATGGATAGCGTTCTGCGGTGGCATTTTCCATGTTCTGGGCCTGCGCGGAATTGGAAAAGGGCTGAAGCAGGGTATACCTGCTGCTTTACTGCTCCTTTGCCTGATGGGGCTCACGCCGGAGTTTTCCACATCGTTGCTGCTGAAGAACAGCATGAACATGCAGGGTTCCAGAACACTGGATCTGTATGCTTATGAGATGGGGCTCATGAGTTATAACCTGTCTGTGAGCAGCGCCGTATCCGTCGTCAAAGTGGTGCTCCAGTGCCTCTTGGGCATTGTCCCTGCCATACTGCTTTCCCGCATGGCAAAGGAAGACAGGACCAGACTGCCGGCACAGTCCTCAGGCGGCACGGGCCTGCTTCTGACCACAGCACAGCTGATGTGGGTCCTTGTGCTGGCAGCATGTTCAGCTGTATCAATGGGACTGACAACTCTCCTGTCCCAGCCGGAGAAAACTGCAGGGGCGGTAACCACCGTCGTGATGCAGTCCCAGGTGCTGCAGGGCCTTATGAACTCACTGAGCGTTATGATGGCTTCAGGACTTTTTGCCGGGGGTGCTGCCTGTGCCCTGGTCTGTGGTCTGAAAGGCCGGAAGCATGGACTGGCGTTTGTTCTCCTGATCCTCTCTTCCTCTCTGTCATGTGTGGTCGGGGAATACTTGCTGGTCCATGAGGCGGGTCTGCGCAATACCATCTATGCGCTGCTGTTCAGACAGCCGTTCCATCCCTGGCTGATTCTTACTGTGATGGTCTTTTCCATCATTGTACGCATCGCACCAGAGTGCTATAACAGAAAGATTATCCCGGGGTTCATATGCCTGTCAGCGGCCCTTGCATGGGGCGATTACATTGGATCGCTGATTCATATTTCGGACCATTCCATGATGACGATTGCCGGAATGCTCCAGCAGCTCTTCGTAAGCGGGACGCTGGTCTCCAGTGAGAGCGTGTCAGAGATGGAGGTCCTTATGCAGCAGGCCTCGGTTCCGGTAATGATGCTGCTCACCGGCCTGCCTGCCGTCCTCATGGCCTCCTTTGGCGCATGGTTCTTCAGCAGAGCGCTCGGGGAGCAGAAAATAAAGGTAAAATAAGTCTGTGAAAGAACAGAAAGGAGCAAGGGTTATGAATAAGAAGAATCCGGAGACAAAGGATAAGGCAGAAATCACAATGACAAAAGAAGCGCCAAAGAAGAGGTTTTCCCTCCTCTCCATAGCGGCACTGCTGGTCGCAGCTGTGCTTCTCCTCCTGATCATTTATGGCGTAGTACTCTCCATGACAAATTTCAAGCCCTTCCGGGGGTTATCCGGAAGTGAATGGGTTGGTCTCAAGTGGTACGAGAGGATGCTGGAGACGCCTTCTTTCATGATGTCCCTGATGAATTCTCTTAAACTGCGCGTTGTGCAGATCCTGGCGGGACTGCTTCTGTCCCTGCCGCTTGTTGTATGGGTGACGCTCAGCATGAAACCAGGCACTGCCCTGATGAAAGCCTGTCTGTGCCTGCCCCTCATGTGCCTGCCGCCTGTGGTGACGGCACAGCTTGTGATCCAGTTCCTTCCGCACAACTTTCTTCTGGAACCGGATATGTATTTTGTCCCGTTTGTACTGGGGTGCGGCTTTCAGACGGCCGGTTTCTTTGCTTTCTGTGCAGGACTTTTCCAGTACCTCGGGAGACAGGGCATCGGAAAAGGGGTATGGCAGGGCTTACTTGTGGCGTTCCTGATCTCCTGTCTCACCCTGCTCACGCCTGATGCACAAACCAGCCACCTTCTGAGCAATTCGATGAACCGTAACGTTTCCAACACCCTGGGTATGACGATTTATCAGGTCGGCCTGATGAATGCCCAGTACAGTTACAGCGGAGCCTTTTCTGTACTGACAGCCGCGGCGCAGTGTATCCTGGGGATCGTACCGCTCATTGTGCTCCTGAGGATCACCAGGGAGGATAAGACCAGGATTGAAATCAAGGATACCAAGGGCGGACAGCTGGTGTTCACGACGGCCCAGCTCCTGTGGCTTGCGCTTCTTGCTGGCGTACTTGTCATTTCTATGGGGATCACGACCATTCAGAACCGTCCGGAAGATTCTGTTCAGGCAATGACGCAGGTTGTCATGCAGCAGTCCATTCTGATGAGCCTTCTGAACTCCCTTTTGGTTTCTGTGCTCTCGGGCCTTGTGTGCGGCCTGCTGGGGCTGGCTGTGGTCACGCACCTGCGCGGCGCTCGGCACAGTGCGGGCCTGTTCATCCTTATGATGACATCCTGCATGACGATGATCCTGCCCGCCTATCTGTTTGTCAGGCAGCTGTCTTTGATTAATACGCTCTATGCGCTGGTGCCGCGGCAGATGATCCAGCCTTTCTTCGTGGGCACCCTGCTGGTGCTCGCGCTTGCCCTGCGCCAGGCGCCTGAGCGTGACGCGAAAGGGCTTTTGCTGGGGCTCATGTTTGTGAGTGCCGCACTGGCATGGGGGGACTTTTTAGGGGGAAACATCTATCTGAATTCCCAGAGTAATATACCTGTCTCTACTCTGATGTACAGGCTGATGATGCAGGGAACGTCGACAGCTGCCGAGGGCGTTACAGACTCTGAGCTCCTGGTGAGACAGGCATCGCTCCCTGTCATGACTGTCCTGACGGGCCTTCCTCCCGTGCTGTTTGCCCTGGGCGGGACCTGGTTCATGAAAAAAGCTTTCCAGAATGCCAAGTAAGCGGAACCGGGCAACACAGCAAAGAGGAAACGGACCGGGATGGCCCCGGATGAAACATGCAGGCCCTGGCGCAATCCGCCCGGGCCTTCATGATGGGAAGCCCGGGGCAGGTGCCCGGACAGAATGCCGGAGGGGAGACATACAGATATGGATGATAAATGGTACAGCAGTATCTCTGCCTATACGGACATGATGCGGTATATCCGGCAGGAAATACTGAAGATGCTGGAACAGAACCGGACGTGCCGGCTCTTGGGCGCACAGCAGGAGGAAGAACTGCGCAGGACCTGTGAGGAGAACGCGATGCTGATCCGGAAGATGGAGGCGCGTTCCTTTGAGGTGGCCGTAGTGGGTCTTGAAAACAGCGGCAAGAGCAGTGTGGCCAATGCGCTCATCGGCATTCCGGCCCTGCCCAGCGCTTCTGTACGCTGCACGTACACCACAACGGAGATCCGCTCAGATGACCACGACCACGCCCTGGTGGAGTTTTACAGTCTTGAGGAGTTCCAGACACGCTTCCGCCAGATGCTGGAGGAACTGGGCTTTGCAGGAGAACAGATGGAAGATTTTACAGAGCTTTCTCCCATCCGTTTCGAACAGGTCTGGGAATCCATTTGCCAGAGGGACCCGGTAAAGCGCCGCCTGTACGGTTCCACCACCGCTGAGGACGTGAAATCCATACTCCGTGCCTCCACGCTGCTCCGGGGCTTCCTGGGGTCAAAGAGCCTTTCATTTGAAGGGGAGGATGCTCTGGTTTCCACTGAGTTCCAGAGTTTTATCACAGGACAGACGGACGGCACGGACGCCCTTTCCCGTGACGAGCGCCCCTTTGCGGTCAAGCGCGTGACGATCTGGTCCTCCCGGCTGCAGTCCATGAAAAACATAGTGCTCTATGATGTGCCGGGGTTCAATTCACCGACCCTGCTGCACAGGGCACAGACCCGTTATATGATGGACCGGGCGGACGCGATTGTCATGGTCACCGATATGCTGTCCAATCCGAATATTGACGGGACCCAGCTGTCGGTGCTGCGGGAGGCGGACGCGGACCACGTGCAGCTCAAGGACAAGCTGTTCGTCTTTGGCAACAAGGCGGACCTGCTCAAGGACGAGAAAACGTTCCGGGACAATTACCGGACCTTTGTCTCAGATATTGTCAGCCGGCACAGGCTCACCATGGAGCGCAGGGTCCTTCCGGGCTCGGCGCATGCTTACTTCGAGGCGCTCCACGGAAGGACGCAGGAGCGCGACAGGCTCGAGGCGCTGGGGTGCGGAACGGGCATCGAGCGGTTGCGGGAGCTGCTGGAAGAATACTGCGCCTCTGAGCGCCTGACCGTGCTGCAGAACCGGGCCCTTTCTGTCAACCGGGCCGTGATGGAGCTGATCCGGCCCGTGGCGGACCACTTTGCGAACCGGGAACTGGAGGATATCCAGCAGAAGGAATTTGAGCAGGTGATCCAGGCCAAGGATGACATTGTCACCTTCCGCAGGCAGGCCCGTCAGATTGTGGGGAGGATGTACCAGGAGATCAGCATCCAGAAGCCTTTTACGCGGATACTGCGTGAACGGATCGCCCAGCAGATCCAGCCCATCACCCCCGGGGACTCCCTGTACCAGGAGATTATCGGGAGCCTGAACGTACAGGGGGACAGCGCGAACCGCAATGAAATGGTCAATGCCAATCTGCGCATGAACCTGCAGGGCTATTTCAATACGCTCATCGAGCGCATGGTGTGGGACATTGCAAGACATGAGGAAATGGCCCTGATGGAAGAGCTGACCGATGCGCTGCTGGATGCCCTGGGCTATGATGCGGACGCGGAAGCGGACGGGCAGCAGGTCAAGGAACGGGCCAGAAGGCTTGTCATGCGCATGTTTGATGCAGAGGATGAGAACGGCGCTGTCGAGGGCGGGACGCCCTTCCGGGCACGGGGCTTTATTGCCCTGATCACCCGCTTTGTCCCGGGCATGACAGCGGCGGTAATAGGCTATCCCCTGGGCAGCCAGGGCAGGGTGGAGGAAGCGGTACGCATCAGTGACGAGCTGAACCGTCTCTATCAGGGCCGCGGCACCGGGGACGTGGACGGCATGGCCGCCCTGGCGCGCATCCTGACGCACAAAGACTATTTTTCTCAGCTCAAGGCCCGCAACGAAAAAGCGCTGGAAGGGTTCTTCAGGCACCATAAGAGGTACCGCCTTGACTGGGACAGCGCAGAGCAGACCCGTTTTGTGGCCCGCTGGTCCTCCACTGCGGCCCAGTATGATATTGACCTGACAGGACAGCTTGGACCCTATTCCATGCTCAGCCGGAGCCTGCGGGCCCGGCGCCGGGAGGGCAGGAGCACAGTCAGGGTGCTGGATGACAGTTTCAGGGACGCGCTGACATCGGTGATGAAGCTGCGCACCACGTCCCAGGCTGCGGAGCTGCAGAGCATGCTGGAGAGGACGGAGAGCGAACTGCCCACACGGGCCCAGGTCACGCAGTCCCTGATTGCCACCATGGCCAGAGAAGCGGAGGTCGCCAGGTCGGAGGAGGACATCCTCGCAGAGATCAACGCGGACATTGACATCTATTCGGACCTGCTCATTGATCTGCTGGTCCCTCACCTGAATCTGGAGAAGGCGTTCTATGAGCGGTTCATCAACCAGATCAATGCCATGACGGGACACTCGGCAGTGTATGACCATAAGGCGGACGCACTGATCAATGCCTGGCTGAGGGACGACGTGAAGCGGATCAAGCACCGCGCCTTTGACGAGCTCGACGCACAGCGGGCGGAGCATGCCGGAAAAGAGAAGCTGTACGGGACAATCGTGACCCTCCTGGAGACCTGGGATGAAAAGTTTGCAAGGTTATGATGCGGGGATGAACATGGAAGATAAGCGATTGATCATGGATGCGGCCCTGTCCGGTCGCCTGCAGGGCTGCCGGGAAATCTTTCAGCGCGTCAGCGCAGGGCTGATGCAGCCGCCCCGGGTATGGCTGCCCGGGGGCGGGGAAGGCACCGCCGGTTTCCGTGCGGGCGAAGGGCTGCGGGCTTCAGGTGCCCTTCTGGCCTATGCCCTGCTGGGACAGAGGGACGAACAGGCGGAGGCGATGGTGGACCAGCTCCGGACATCGCACCCGGAGCGTTCCGTGCGGCGGCTGTGCCAGATCTGTTCGGAGATGCTTGACGAGGCGCCGGACTGGAACCCGGCCTCCCTGTATGCGGCCATGAGGACGGTTCTGGTCTTTCTGCCCGAAAGCCCGGCGGATACGGACCTGCCGGGGCTTGTGAAAGAAGACGGGGCGCAGACACAGCGGGAGACAGGGAAAGATACGCAGCTCCCATCGCGCCTTGCCTTTGCGCGCGGTGCGGTTATTGTCTATTTTGAGCTCCCGGATGGCGTGGACAAAGCCTTTGTGGACGGCCATATGCGGACACGGGAGGAGTGCCTGTGCGGCATCTGTCTGGAGACGGAGGCAGAGGAAACAGAGGTCACCTGGGACGGCGGGCGTGCATCCGTCCCGCTCAAGGACCCCATGGCGGGCATCTCGGTGCGCGCAGGCGTGCACTTCGGGTCAGCCCGTGGCCTGTTTGTGCCCATGTGCCGGATTCCCCGTGTGCTCTGGAAACGCCTGAAGCCTTCCCTGCAGATCCGCGGCAGGGCAGGACAGACCCTGCCGGAGATGACCCTGGTCTCGTCAAGGGAGACGCTGACAAACGGGGCGGTCGTGCTGGGGAAAGACGCTGTGTACCTGAAATGCCCGGCGCTGGATGGCAGGGTGGACCGGAGGATCCGGGTCCTGTCCCGGGGCCTGCGTTATCTTGAAGTGATGGAGGAGGGGTGAAAAATGGTTTGCCCCTATTGTTTTTCTGAGGTCCAGCAGCCCCTTCCTGTGTGCAGGAACCCAGTGTGCGGACTGTATGACCAGAGCATGCCCGGTGCCCCCCGGCGCCTGCTGGCCAGGCTCCCGGAGCGGCTGCGCATCCGGGGCGGTGCACGCATGGCGGAGCGGGAAGTGTACTGTGAAAGCTGCGGACAGGCATGTGCCCTGGTGTGCCCCTGCTGCACGGAGGCGATCCCGTCTGCCTGGGGCCGCTATCCCGGCAGGTCCATCCTGCTGCTGGGCACGAACGGCGCAGGCAAAAGCACGCTGCTGGCCATGGCCAAGGACTCGCTGAGCCGGAAGAAAGAATGGCGGATGATGCCGCTGGACGCGGAAAACACGGCAGAACGGTTCTATGAAACCTATACGGCGCCCATCTCCCTGCGCAGTGAAGAGATCGGGCACACCCCGTGCGAAGTCCCAAGGCCGTTTCTGTGGGGCGTGACGCGGCAGTTTGAGCACCGGCCGCCGGCCACTCTGGCCCTGTCGGTGTACGATGTGCCGGGGGAAATGGTGACCAGCCACGCCTCTGCCCTTCCCATAGCTCCGCTCCTTTCCCGGGCGGACGGGGTCATGCTGGTCGTCCATCCTGCGTTTGCCCAGATGCCGTGTGCCGCGCCCAACGACGTGCCGCGCCAGGTCCCGGGGGATGTGTGGGGGAAGGCGGAGCACATCCTGGATGAACTGCTGAGCAGGGAGGAACTGGGGGTCAGAAGCCGGGTCCGGGTAGCGCTCGTACTGACCCATCTGGACAAGTGGTTCGCGTCAGTGAGCGGATGCACGACAGCCAATGAACTGACATCTTCCTGCCTCGAGGACCTGGTGGGCAGCTGGCAGGGGGAAGCGCTTTTGAGCAAGCTTTCCTGTTTCTCAGAGCACAGGTTCTTTGCTACCGGGCTCTGCCGGACCCCGGAGATCCGGCCGCTGGACGGTGCGGAAAAACCGCTTGAATATCTGTTGACATCCATGGGCCTCAGGTGAATTTGCCGGGCCCTGACAAGGGAGGGACATCCATGCCAACTGTCAGGCAGTACCTTCGGGTCAGAAAAGTGACAGGGAGCGACCTGTTCCTCCGGGGACAGGTGGACTTCTCAGACAGAGAAGTGCTGAAGCCGGGGGACGTGGTCTGCGCGTGCAAAAACTGCAGAAGGATCGCCAAACGGAAAAGCTGGCTGGAACACGAAAGCAGCTGTCCTTTTTGCGCATGCAGGGAAAGCCTTCCCTTCAGGGACCGGAAGGACTTAGAGAGGGGGAGCTGCCCCCAGGTGGTGTATGCCTCTCGCGTCTTCCCGGAGGGCAGAGGCACCATTGCCCTTGTCTGTATCCTGCTTGTATTGCTTGTGGTGGTGCTCTCCTCCGTGAACCGGAAGGATCCTGCGGGGTTCTTTCTCAAGGACGGCGGGATGGTCGGATATACCGACAGCCGGGGCCGGGAAGTCCTGGAGGGGGACTACCTGATTGAGGGGAAACAGTACCATTTCGAGGAGGGACATCTGGCCGGGAGCTACGCTGTGGAGATCCGTGACAGGCGTTACCTGACCGGAGAGGATGGGCGCGTGCACGAGGGCTGGTGCGTTTACGAAGGCTCTCTGGTCTATGTGGGAGAGGACGGTGTCTCATCCAACCGGGTCCCGTCCCAGAAAGGCGCAGGGTTCTGCGAACTGGAAGGGCTGGGCGAAATGTACCTGACTGACGGGGGAAAGCCCGGGCAGGGCTGGACCGTGTATGACGGAAGGCTTTATCACTTCCGGGACGGAAAGGGCGCACAGGCGGAGAATGTGCCGGGCACCTTTGACCGCAGGGGCGGGTACCTTCCGGATGCAGCCGGCTTTGTCCGCACGCAGAAGGGTGAGTATTATCTTTCAGAAGACGGAAAAGTGGTCACGGGTTTTGTCCCCCATGAGGGGTACCTGTACTTTATGGACCCGGACTCCGGATTGAAAAAAGTGCTGACCGCAGGTGAAATGGAAGGCTTCAGCACCGGACCCAGCGGGGCCCTGGTGCCGGAGAAGGATGCTCTGGTACCGTGTTCATCCGGCTCTGTGCTGCTCGAAGGGGGCACAGGCAGGGTCCTGACAGGGTGGAACGTGATTGACGGCCATGTGTACTGCTCGGACGGACAGGGATGGATCCGCTGCGGGGAGCGCGTCCCAGAAGAGGAAGGCAGTCTGGATGCCAGGGGCAGGTTTGTACCGGACAAGGCTGGGAAACATGTGTTTCCGGACCTCATCTGTTTTCTGGACAAGGACGGCGGTCTGATGACGGGCCCTTTGCTTTGGGAAGGGAAACTGCTTCTCTTTGACGGACAGGGCCGTCTGATGGCCAATGCCGAAGTGGGGACAGAGGGGGTCACGGACCCGACCGGTGTCCTGCGCCCCTACACACCGGGGATGGTGCGGGTCGGGGAAGATGTCTACTGTCTGGACAGCGAGGGCCATGTCCTGACCGGCTGGCAGTCCATGGGCAAGCTTTACTATTTTGATCCCGGGACCGGAAAGCGGGCGGCCCATGGTGCGGTCATAGGCGGGACCGTCTATGCGCTGGATGCTGAAGGCGCCTTTGTCCCGAAGGTGGCGGGCATGTATGAGCTTGGAGACACGGCCTATTACGTGAACACGGACGGTTCCCTGTCCCGGGGCTGGCAGGACGTGGAAGGCAGGATGATGTTTTTTGGCGAAAAGGACGGTGCGCTCCAGAAACGGGACCAGGCTCCGGGAAAGGGCTGGCTCATCCAGGGCGGAAAGCGCTTTTACATCCTGGAAGACGGCAGTGCGGCCGCAGGCTGGCAGTACCTGGACGGCGCCATGTACTATTTTGATCCCGAGACCCGTGCAGCCCTGACAGGGACCTGCCAGGTGGAAGGAAAAAGCTGCGTTTTCCGGGAGGACGGTGCCCTGTCGTTGGAAAAACCGCTGGCGGTCATGATCCGGGGCGTCCTGACCCGGATCGGTGAGGAAGGGAAGCCTGAGGGCGGTGCGATCTGTGAAAACGGGCACCTTTACTTCTTCGGAAAGGATGGCACGGTGCTCAACGGGGCGCCAGAGGGGACAGAGGGGTACATCAGTACACTGGGCTCCTACATGATCCCGCTTAAGGAAGGCGTGGTGCGCTACGAAGGACGGGCATGGTACCTGACCGGGACAGGAGAGGTTATGACAGGTGCTTTCATCCGCGGCAGGCACCTCTACTGGGCAGACCCGGGGACGGGCCAGCTTGCTGAGGACGGAAGAAGGGAAGGTTTTCCGGGCACGTTCAGGGACGGATGGCTCCAGCCCGATGAGGACGGGCTCCTTGAGGTCGGGGGAAAAGAATACCTCTTCCGTGAAGGGTACGTGTGTGAAGGCTGGGTGCTGCGAGAAGACGGCATTGGCTATATGCGGGCCGGTGAGGGATGGATCACGGATCAGGAGGCGGAGATTGAGGGTGAAAAGTGCACCTTTGACGATCAGGGGCTCTATGTGCCAGAGGACCCGGAGATCATGGAGGTGGACGGAAAGCATTACTATCTCAACGCTGCGGGACGCTTTCCGGGTAAGGCCGGGATTTATCCGGTACAGAACTGCCTGGCTTATGCGGATGCAGACGGATCGTGTCCTGACGCATTGCCGCAACAGCTTGACGGGGCGCGCCAGGTCAGGGTGCAGGAAGGCATTCTGGTTCCTGTAACGCCCGGGATCATCTTCCTTGACGGGGAAAGATATGATCTGGCCCCTGACGGGACATTTGCCACGGGACTGCATGTGATTGGAAGAAAGCTTTACTGTTTCCGCACAGAGGATGGCCGTATGGTAAGGGGCGAGGATCTCTTCAATGACCAGGGGACCTATGTGCCTGAAGCCACCGGGGTAGGCAAAGTGCAAACGGCTTACTACTATTTTGAAGACCTGAACGGTACGGTGGGCATGGGGCTTATCACGGATAAGGATGATCAGCTCTTCTACGCCGATCAGGAGGGCCGTCTGCAGAGCGGCCTTCAGGAGATCGGGGGGAAACGGTATTATTTTAAAAAGGAAGACATGAATTTTATCGCCGAGAAGAACCGGTTCCTGCACGCGATCTGGGATGAGGACGCGGAATACGATTTCCTGGCCACAGAGGACGGGAGCCTGGCAAGAGGCTGGGTGCAAAGGGATGGGGTGCTGCACTATTTTGACGAGCGGTGCCACATGGTTTATGATACTGTGGTGGACGGCCGGTACATCAATATTTATGGGGAAGTCAGGTGACAGGAAATGGAAGTGCATTTTCGGCGCGAAAGGTGGCCCCGGCCCGTCAAAGCGCTTTGGCGCATCATGAAAGCGCCCTGGGCGGAGCAGGCAGTGCTGGAGATTTCTCTGGATGAAGCGGAAGCCCTTGGAAAACTGGAGATCCGCAAGGGTGGTGAACCTGTCATGGTCCTTCTCGACGTGCGCAAGAACAGGCAGAAGGTTTTCTTCCTGCCCTGCGGACTGCCTGAAGGCAGCTTTGAACTGGTGCGGGAGAATGGAGATGTGCTGGCTGCAGAAAGCGGGCTCCCGGAAGAAAAAGCACAGTTCCATGAGAACATGTCCGGGAGCCAATCGGATCTGTCCGAACTGAACAATCCTTAAGCAGAGGCAGCTGCACAGAACCTGGCCGTGAACTTCCGTTACGGATGGGATCATGTCAGCGAAGCGGCGCCGGACGAATGGAGACGGTAAAAAGTATGTCAATTTCTGAAATCATGGAGAAGATGATCCGGGAAGCCAACGGGAACCTGCACGATATCAGTCACTTCATATCCGTGTGGACATATGCAAAGACCATTGGGGAACTGGAACATCTGGACCAGGAAACACAGTTTATCCTGGAGGTTGCTGCCATCACGCATGACATTGCCTGCCCGGTGCTGAGGGAAAAATACGGGAACACCAATCACAAGCTGCAGGAGACGGAAGGTGCCCCGCTGGTCAGGGATTTTCTGAAAGGAACCGGGCTGAGCGAAGCCCAGTCTGAGCGTGTGGCCTATCTTGTAGGGCACCATCATACACTGGATGCCATTGACGGGCCGGATTACCAGATCCTGATTGAAGCAGATTATATTGTGAACGCATCCGAAAAGGGATACAGCAGGGAGAATGTGCAGAACTTCATCAGCCGCTGCATGAAGACAGAAGCGGGGAAAAGGATCACCAGGACAGTATTTGGAGTGTGACAGGAATGAGCAAGTATCAGGATATGGCGATGGAGCGCAGGAGCCACATGACTCCGGATGGAAGGCCGGTGTATAACTGCTGTCAGGCGGTTGTTTCCGTATTTGCGGAGGACGCAGGCTATGATGAGGCGACCTGTATGAAGGCTGCGACCTACTTCCGGGGAGGTATGCAGATGGGTTCTGTGTGCGGGGCCATCACGGGCGGTCTGATGGCCCTTGGCCTTGCCGACGTGGACGATCCGGCTGTGCTGAACAGCTATTACAAGAGCATCAGGGACAATCATGACGGCCTTATGAACTGCAAGGACCTGCTCCGCGTGAATGCTGAGCACGGCGGACAAAAGCTCCCGCATTGCAATGCCATGATCTGTGAATGTATCGGATATGTGGAAAGTATCCTCCGGGACAATGGAAAACTGTGAGGCAGTGCCTCAGTGAAAAACACGCAGGTACAGGACGGAACAGAGTGGCTCCGGCAAAGCCTTAAAAAAAAGGCCGGGAGAGGACCATATGGCCCGGAAATGTCCGGATACGCATAGCCTGTGAATGGCTGTACAGCCTGCCATTTTCTGAAGATCCCTCAGCATGAGATATAATACGGCACGAAAAAAAGCCGGAAAAGGCAATGTCTGTCCTTTTCCGGCTTTTATAATGTCTGTATGGTTCCCGGATGACTGATCCCTTTTATCCGGCACCTGTGCAAGATCTGTACGCTGGTCCTCTCCCTGTTTCCACGCAGCAGGGTGCTCCGGTCCTGTCAGAACGGAGGCGGGCCGCAGCTGAGGGTCCCCGGAAAATACCTGAACGTACAGGCAACAGAGGAAGTTCCGGGAAAGGATACAGCCCATGGTATGTTCTCCATGATGAAGGCAATCTGCACTTTACTTCGAAGGACCTGCCATCTTCAGGAGTGTCCGGAACCTCTTCAGATCAGTTCCAGGGAGAATAAGAATAGAGGAACTCGATCAGTTTTCCGTTCTCATCAAAGGTGACTTTCGTGTTATAGGGGGCAAAGTCTGTTTCCTCTTCGAGATGCGTGACCAGTTCCTTCAGGCCAAGCTCCACGGGGCTTTCCAGATTTTCCGGATCGCTCCAGTCCTTGAACTTGATATCTTTTTCCAGGGGCACTTCAACGGTAAAGATATCCGTCCAGAAGGGATAGTCAGTGTCTGTATGGGCAACATAGGAACCATCTTCAAGCCTGTAGAAATTGACAACATCATCGTTGTCACCTTTCACTGTGACGCCGAACTCATCAGGCACCAGTTCTTTGACGGAGATGACATTGCCGTACCCGAAGCAGATTTCATCACCGGTCTTCAGATTGTCAATGACCTGTGGATCGAAATTGTCCTCTTCAGAAATGGTCAGGCTGAGGATGTATTCTGTATCTTCCCCTTCACCGAAGGCTCCCCAGCCAGAGACAGCGGCATAATAGGTTTTTCCGTTCAGAAGGTTCTTAAGGGTCTCAGATACTTTGGGCCGTACCGTGTCGGCGGAGGCTGCAGATAAAACGAAAACAAGGAGCAGTGCACAGAGAATGGAAAACATTTTTTTCATGGTTTAACCCCTCCGGAATGTTTATTTGTGTCCTCACAGCTCATCCTGCAGCGCCATAAAACCGTTTCTGTACCCAGGATCAGCTGCCACGAACTATGGAAGATATCATATAGGAAAACGCATAAAAAGACAATCTTCCGGCACTTGCATTTGCTCCGGTTCACTGCGGGTTTCAGATGGTGCTGTGTTTCACAGGAGCATCTGGTGCATGCACCGGCTGACACGTCGGAACTGTTCCAATGGATGATCCTGTGCCTGGCGCAGTGCCGGACATGCAGAATATCTGACGCCTGCTGTTTTCCCTGGCATCAGTCCTGCTGCTGAGCGGCGATCCATCCGATGAAGCGCAGATGCCATTGTGCTTTTCAACGCAGACAGGCACGATATACGCTGGAGGGTCAATGTCCTGAGGCGGTGCGCTGAATGACAGTATGCTGCATGTTTCCGGGACAGTGGGCCAGTTGCTATGGAGCAGGCAGGACAGGAACCTGAGAAATGTACGGGCTTTGAAGCCAAAGAACGTTTCCTTCGGGACGGATATAATGCACATTCTTTTTTCCATTTATGTTATACTCACCGTGGCCGCAAGGCAAAGGACCTGTGGGCAAGTGCTTTTTCCGCAGATTGCAGGAAATGCACTCAGTGGAATCACGGGATAAGCTGATCATGAGAACAGTCATGGAGAACCATACATTGACCATTTTTCTGGAAGGACGGATCGATTCCCAGAACGCAGCGGAGTCTGAAAAGATAATATTTGAAGCAGTCGGGCCGTCGTCTGACGCAGATGTCGTGGTGGATGCGGAGAACCTTGCATATATTTCATCCGCGGGCCTCCGGGTGTTAATGAAGCTCAGAAAACAGTGCGGCCATAAAATACCGGTGATGATCTCAGAATGTTTGCGCTTATGCGTTTTCAGGGGATGGGCTATTCATATACTATTATAACAGATTTTCCTGAGGCTGTGTTGCATGCTCTGGCACTCATGGGAGGGGACAAGGGAAGACAGCACGCTTTCCTGTCACATGCACATACAGCTTATATCCTGACACAAGGACGTATGATTTATGAACATATATGTTGATTTTGATGACTGTCTCTGCGAGACCGGGAGAGCATTTTCCAGACTCGCCTGTGAGATGTTCGGAACAGACGTTCCGTATGAGGAAATGCATGACTTCAACCTTCAGAAAGCTTTTGGACTGAAGGATGAGCAGTATGATCAGTTGCTGGCAAAAGGGCATGAGCCGGACCAGCTCCTGTCCTATGAAGAGACACCCGGAGCATCCCTTGCCATCAGCGGATGGATCCAGTGCGGCTGGCATGTGTCAGTCATTACAGGGCGTCCGTACAGTGCGTATGAGCCGTCCAGGACCTGGCTGGACAGACATGGCCTCCGGCAGGCTGAACTGTACTGTCTGGACAAGTACGGGAGGGAAAACTGTATCAGGAACAGCAGCTTCAGCCTCACCATGGAAGCGTACCGCAAAATGAAGTTCGATTTTGCAGTAGAAGACTCGCCTTCAGCTTTCAGTCTTTTTGACCATCTGCCTGACATCCGGGTGATGGTGTTTGACAGACCGTGGAACAGAAAGCATGTTTTTCCCGGCAGAAATTTCTTCAGGTGCTATGACTGGAGGGGCATACAGTCAAACATCGCACAGCAGCAGGGGCAACCGGGACTGGCCCGCTGAAGCTGAAGGCGGCTGTGCCCCCGGTTCAAAAGGAAGGAGCATACCTATGTCTGTCCGTCAGGCTTTTATTGTTTACTGCCATCCATCGGATGATTCCTTTACCAGGCATGTACTGGATGCATTTACCAGGGGCATAGCCGATTCAGGGAACGGGTACATCGTTTCGGACCTGTACAGAATGGGCTTCCGGACAGATATGACTGAAAAAGAATATCTCAGGGACGCTTATTATAAGAACACGCCTGATTTGGCAGATGACGTGCTTGCGGAACAGGAAAAGATCAATGCCAGTGACGCTGTTGTTTTCATCTATCCTGTGTTCTGGTCCGAAGCACCTGCCAAGCTGGTCGGATGGTTCGACAGGGTATGGTCCTATGGGTTTGCCTATGGCGATAAAACGATGAAAACACTGGACCGGGGTCTGATCCTCTGCTCTGCCGGCAATTCAATTGAGAACCTGGAACGCACCGGGATCCTTGAAAGCATGAAGAGGGTGATGATCGGTGACAGGCTGAAGGACCGTGTAAAAAAGGCAGAATTCATTGTGTTTGACAACACTTCACGGGAAAATGAGATGCGGGAAACATACTGGGACCAGCACCTGAAAAAGGCGTATGAGACAGGGAGACACCTGTTTGAATGATACAGATGCTTCCCGGCGGGACACAAAAATGGTCAGGAGGAGAAATAAGATGGGTTCACTCTTCAGCTCAACGAGGAACTCCCGGTATCTTCCGGACGGGTCATACAAATACATCCGCAGTGACGCACCGGTCAATCTGAGTGACGAAGAAATCCGCTTTCTGCGGGATCACCATGTTACGACAATCATCGATCTCAGGGAGGAGAGCGAATGGCACAGTGCCCCCTGCAGACTTGAGTCTTTGCCGGAATTCAGCTATTACCATTTACCTGTGTCCCAGGGAGGGAAAGTTCCGGTGACCCGTGAACAGCTCTGTGAAATCTATCTGAGAATGCTCGACGGGAACATGGAGCAGATTGTTCATACAGCCATGACTGCCGGAACGAACGTCATGTATTTCTGTACAGCCGGAAAGGACCGGACCGGCGTGGTTTCGGCTGTGATTCTGCATAAGCTTGGTGTCAGTGAATCACTCATTGTCGCAGATTATATGGAATCAAAGAGCAATCTCATGGATATGCTGAAAGCCTACAGCGCCATGCACCCGGAGATTGGAACAGATCTGCTTGTTCCGTGCGAAGAAAACATACGGCTCATCCTGAACGGGCTGAAAGGTACCCCGGGCTGATGGGAAGGTGAACGTACATCAGGGCGCAAACATAC
>CAMNGW010000004.1 GCA_946538615.1 uncultured Clostridia bacterium | reverse complement strand
ACATTTTTTCCCCGTATCAAAGAGTGAACCTTATGAATCCAGCGGAACAAGCCCGTACCACTGAGCCAGTCTGAATGATTTATGAATAAAGGAGAACTTCACTATGGAAAATCAAAAGCCGGAACTGAATCCGCAGCAAATGGATGAAATCGTCGGCGGATGGGCAACCAATCAGCTGACACCGGACCAGCGCAACCAGTATTACAAACTCAAGTCAAACTATGACAGGGTTTATGCCGCTTACAATAAAGGCATGAGCAGCATGAGCGAAGTCTTGGAAGCAAAAGAACTTCTTGATCAGTTCAATTATAAGATGACACAGATTTACGGTTAAACCCATATTGATTCCGAGCAGTCACATTGACTGCTTTTCCTTTTTCATACGCACAGTTCAAACCGGAAGCTGCCCTGAGCCGTTGTAAAATTCCAGATTCCGGAGTATAGACAAAAACAGAAACTGAGGTATAATATTATCAGCTTAGGAGAGCTATAAGAATTGTTCCATGATTTTTGGTCAAGCCTACCTCTTTTGTTTTGTGATTTTTATTTGCTCTCCAAGATCCTATCTGTCTCTGCAGCAGCTGAAGCTGCTTGAGAATATACGGACTGATCCGTAATGTAAAAAGGAGGAATGTTCCTATGAAAAAGTTTCTCGCGATCCTGTTGGCTGCTCTCATGATGATGAGCATGATCAGCTTTGCTGGTGCTGAAGGCGTCAAGACCTACAAAGTCGGCGTAGCCATTTATCAGTTCACCGACAACTTCATGACCCTCTACCGCAATGAGATCGAAGCGTACTTCAAGACCCTTGAAACCGATTCCGTCAAATATCAGCTGACCTTTGTTGACGGTAAAAACGACATGGCCGAGCAGACCAACCAGATCCGCAATTTCATCACACAGAACATGGATGTCATCATCCTGAATCTGGTGCAGACTTCTTCTGCTGATGCCATCATCGATGAAATCGTGGCTGCCGACATCCCGCTGGTTCTCATCAACCGTGAGCCCCTGGCCTATGATGCTGATGGCAACACCCTTGATGAAGCTTATGAAGGCATCCTCAATAACCCCAAAGTCTGCTACGTCGGTGCTGATGCCCGTCAGAGCGGCACATTCCAGGGCGAAATGGTTGCTGAGCTGGAAAACCACGGCGACATCAATGGTGATGGAAAAATCTCCTATATCATGATCGAAGGCGATCCGGAGAACATCGACGCTCAGTACCGTACCCAGTATTCTGTGAAGGCTCTTACCGATGCCGGCTACGAAGTCAACTGCCTCGACGATCAGGTTGGCAACTGGGATCAGACCAAGGGCCAGGAACTGTGCGCAAACGCTCTGACCTCCTATGGCTACGATGTTGAAGTTGTGTTCTGCAACAATGACGCTATGGCTCTGGGTGCTGTGACTGCTATCACCACTGCTGGCCGTGTCGTCGGCGAAGACATCTATCTGCTTGGTGTTGACGCTCTGGAAGAAGCCGTTGAATATGTCAAGACCGGTGAGATGACAGGCACCGTGCTCAATGACCATATCGGCCAGTCCCACAAGGCTGTTGATGTTGCTGTCAAGCTGCTCAACGGGGAAGAAATCGACAACTATTACTGGGTTGATGATGTCCAAGTCAACAAGGCTTATGTAGATAGCCTGTAAGATGATTCAGTAATTGAAATCGGCGGGCGGGTCACTTCGACTCGTTCGCCATTTCTTTCCCGGATTTTATGGGTTTTTCCCATGATCCGGAGAAAATGAGAGGGGGAATGCCGGAGTGTCCGAGTACGTTCTTGAAATGACGGACGTCAGCAAATCCTTCCCCGGTGTGAAAGCTCTGGACCACGCACAGCTCAAGCTGCGTCCTGGCAAGGTTCATGCCTTGATGGGGGAAAACGGTGCCGGAAAATCCACTCTGATGAAGTGTATGTTCGGCATTTACAAAATGGATGAGGGTGAGATCCGTGTAGACGGACAGCCCGTAACCATTCATGATCCCATGGAGGCCCTCCACAAGGGCATTGCCATGGTGCATCAGGAATTACAGCCGATTCCGGCGCGTACAGTAGGCGAAAACATTTTTCTGGGGCGTTACCCCATGAAAAAAGCATTAGGATTCATTCCCATCATTGATCACCGGAAGATGTATGCTGATACAGCCGAACTGCTGAAAAAAGTCCGTATGAATTTTGATCCCAAACAGAAAGTCGGCGAGCTGAGCGTTTCTCAGATGCAGTCTGTGGAAATTGCCAAGGCCGTCTCCGCCAACTGCCGCGTGCTGATCCTGGACGAACCGACTTCCTCCCTTACAAGCAACGAAGTGGAAGCTCTGTTCCGGATCATTGAGGATCTGAAAGCCGAGAATGTGGCGGTCGTATACATTTCTCATAAGATGGATGAGATCCTGCGCATTTCCGATGAAGTCACCATCATGCGTGACGGACATTACATCGGAACATGGGAAGCAACTGAATTAACCACAGAAAAGATCATTGCACAAATGGTCGGACGCGAAATGACCAACCTCTATCCCAAGCGTGAAAACACGCCCGGTGAAACTATTTTTGAGGTCAAGGATTTCACGTCAATTAATCCCCGCTCTTTCCGCAATGTGAATTTTACTCTGCGCAAAGGGGAAATTCTGGGTGTAGGCGGCCTTGTCGGCGCCCAGAGGACAGAGCTGATGGAAGGCATCTTCGGCATCCGTTCACACACCACTGGGCAGATCTTCTACCAGGGCAAAGAGCTTAAAATCAACCGCCCCAAAGACGCCATAGACCATGGTATCGCCCTGCTCACAGAAGACCGCCGCGGCAGCGGTATCCTGGGCGTTCTGTCCGTAGCTGACAACATTTCCATTGCTTCACTGTCCCAATACCTTGATGGCGGTATCAAGATTAACACAAAGAAAGTGGAGCAGCTGGTTCAGGACAATGTGAAGAAGATGAATATCAAGACACCTTCTTCCAAAACACAGATCAAATCATTGTCAGGCGGCAACCAGCAAAAAGTCCTCATTGGCCGCTGGCTGGCCAACAACCCTGATGTCCTGATTCTGGATGAACCGACCCGCGGTATTGACGTCGGTGCCAAGTATGAAATTTATTGCATCATTGCCGATCTTGCCAAGGCAGGAAAGAGCATTATCATGATCAGCTCCGAAATGAGCGAGCTCATCGGTATGTCTGACCGGATCATGGTGATGTGTGACGGCCGCGTAACCGGTTTTGTCGACGGCAATGAAGCAACGCAGGAAAAGATCATGGCGCTCGCCACACAGTTTGAGTAAACGAGGAGGATTTCACCATGCAGACAGTGCAAAAAACAGAAGGCCAGAAGGTCTCCTTCGGTAAAAAATTCATCAAAATTGTCTCAGGAAATCCAATCGTTTTCCTGCTGCTGATCGCCGCCGTTGTCGTCGGTATCCTGAAGGATAACTTCTTTTCCTGGGCAAATCTTTCCAACCTGATCAGCAACACAGCCGTCCGTTTCCTGATTGCTCTGGGTGTATCCGGATGTCTGATTACGAAAGGTACAGATCTTTCGGCGGGCCGTCAGGTTGGCTTTGCCGCAGTGGTTGCGGGCATCCTCTGCCAGCGCGGGGATTATACAGGCCGTCTCTGGAAATGGGCGCCTGAAATGAACATTGGTCTGGTTCTCGTGATTGTCATCATCGTGGGTCTCTTATGGGGCCTGATCAATGGCCTGATCATCACGAAGCTCCATGTTCCCCCATTCATCGCGACACTGGGCACACAAACCATCATCTACGGTATTTCCCTGGTCATTTCCGATGCACAGCCTATTGGCGGTTTCCAGAGGATTTACACCACGCTCATCAACGGGCGCATCGGTGAGGTGCGTTCCTTCCATCTGCCTTACCTGCTCTTTGTGGCCCTCGCTTTTGGCGTTCTCTTCTATTTCGTATATAACTATATGCGTCATGGCAAGTATATGTATGCTATAGGCGGCAACGAAACGGCAGCTGAAGTGTCCGGTGTCAACACAACTATGACGCTGATCCGGATTTATACCGCAGCCGGCATTATGTATGCCATTGCCGGTTATCTTCTCGCAGCCAAATCGGGCGGCGCCTCTGCTTCCATGGGACAGGGTTATGAGCTGGAAGCCATTGCGGGCTGCACCATCGGCGGTGTGTCCACCACAGGCGGTATAGGTACCGTACCCGGCATCCTTGTCGGCGTTCTGGTGTTCGAGCTGCTCAAAATTATTCTCCAGTTCCTGAATGTGAACCCGTATTATAACTATGTGGTTCAGGGCCTTGTTATTGTACTGGCGGTTTCCCTCGACATCCGCAAGTACATTGCAAAGAAATAATGGACAAGCGGGAAAGCGATCTTCAGGCCCGGGAAAAGCGGGTCCTGGAAAAAGAAAAAGAACTGGAAGCCCGGGAACGCGCGCTGGAGGGAAAACCGTTCTCACAGGCTGTCCAGCGTAAAAAGGAAGAATGGTATGATCACATCAATCTGACTGTCAAACAGCTGAACGTGATCATAGGCATAGTCTCAGGCTTGCTTGTCCTCGTCGTGCTTCTCATTATTCTGGAAGCAGCCGGCATCTTTTCCATCCATCCCTGACCAGACCTTTTTACGGATAGCTCACCCTGCCTTTCCGGAAAATGAACCATGTACACCTGGCTGCCTTCACGAGATGTAAGGCAGCCTTTTATTTTACTGACCCATACTGCGTTTAAGACGGCATGCCAAATACAATATTGACAGGAATATGAAATCTGAATAACCTTATTGGCATGAAGCGGCACAGAATACAGATCAGGCAGCTTACTTCTCAAGGAGGCATTTGCGGTGCTGACAAAGGCTTGGTGGCGTAAAGAAAGCTCTCAACCCTGGCAAAAAACAAGTGCCGTCGATACGGAGCAGTTCTGCAGAAATGGATCCATACAGGGCATGTTCCGCTGCGGAATCTGCGGCCATGTCCTCACCTGGGTCCCTGCCTCGAATACAGCCCCGGCTTATTTTCAGCATGAGGACTCCTCCGCAGATGCTCTGTGTGAATCCCACCTGAACACCAGTCTCCCTTCAACGGAGGGATATTCCCATTTGACCTGTCGGCTCAGCAAAGGCAAGAAAAATTTCCGCATGGAAATCGGACTGCCTCCGCTCAGTGAACAGGCCTTTCTGCAGGCGCTCTCTCTTCGTCTGCAGTTCCGCATAGCGGACCATAAAGGCGCTTTCGAACGGTACAATCTCTCAGAGGAACCCTTTGCTCCGGAGAAAACCATATGGCTCCCGCTTCCTGAGGACTTTGCCCGTGCCAGAATCTATGCCCTCCCTGCACATGCCTGTCCTCCTCAGTGGCAATGTCAGCCTGATTTTTCCAGGGACGCCCTTCTGTTTGATGCGGACAGCGGGCTCCTTCACCCATCCGGAGATGACATTCGCCCCGGCAATTTTTTACGTGCTCACGCATCTCCCCCATCTGAAAGTTCCCGAAGGCACAGAAAAAGAGAAAATCACAAAAAATCAGCATGGATGGACGCTTTATCAGCTTACAGTCAGAGCCTGTACAGAAAGTGCAAAGTCATTCTTCAGAGAAACTTTTTCTCTCAGCCTCCTTGACAGTGTTCCGGTCCCCGCTCCCTCCTGGAACCTTCTCTGGCCGCCCACCATATCCGGGGACACCATTTTTCCTGGCAGTTCCACCTTGTTTTTCTCACTTGATCATGTCAAAAGCATTGCTTTTGACCCTCCCAAAGCTGGCTCTGTCTGTGTACCTATTTCCGGCAGCACCGGTCTTGCCATCATAACCCGCAAGAAAAAGCTGGCTGGCATACATCTTACGGGAGCAGCATCAGAATCCTTTCTCCCCATTGAGAATACACACTTACCGGAAGCCCAGAGACTGTCCATCATGAACATGAACGGCAAAAAATACGATCCGGATGCCTCAAATCCGGTCCCTCCTGACGGCGGGTTGCTCAAAGTCTGCTCAGATGCCTCAGGCAGCATTGAGCTGTTTGATGCTGCCGGGCTCAGGGCAGTATGGCGTATTCCCTGCAGCGAAGAGGTAACGGTCTGCGGCATTGTCCCCGGGACAAAGCTCGTGATCCGTCAGGGCACCGAAGCTGTCCGTGTTTTTTCTTTCCTGCAGGACCATGCAAAACGGACAGGAAAGCAGAAAGGACACAAAGAAGCGGACAAGAAAAAAAGAATGGGCAAAAATGCTCCGGGAAAAAAGCCGGATGAAAATGAAAGCCATACCTTTCTCCTGGATTTCTTTGCCGACGGTCCCGGTGCACATGAGATGGTATCCGGGCTTGAAGAATACGATGCCTTTTTCCCGGAGGAAGGGAACGATCCGGATGACAGGGAGCAGACCGCATTCCCTGCCCAGGAAAAATCGCATGTCTATATACAGGAAAGCTTTTTCAGATAATTTTCCCGTGCCGGAAAATACAGTAATGGAGCCCGGAGCTCACTTCATTCCCCCTGGGCACATCATGGCCCGGACTGAAAGGCACTGCGGACCCGCCCGAACTGGTCCCGGCGGACCTTCATGGGGCTTCCCTCCCATGCTCCGGTGCGTGCGGATCCCCACAGAATCTGCAAAAACCCCTTTCAGGGCATAAGCTCCCGTTATGCACGAATCCTGAAGGAGCTGAAAAAACGCTGATGCTCAGATGAGGTACAATGTATGCTGATACCAATGGCTGAAAATATGGGACTTGTACAGGGCAAGCAGGAGTCGGATCATTCCTTCCTTCACCGGTTTCTTGTGACTTTTACCGGGGCCTGGATCCCTTCGCTTGTGCATGCGGGAATACCTTCGCAACAGTGGGCCGATCTCATAGCCGGAAAGCTCCATGCCTTCCTTCCGGATGTTCCTGTTCCCGATCCGGAACCGCTTTTCCGGATCCTGAGAGAAAACGGCTGCATCCTCCAGACAAAAAAAGGTTGGGCAAGTGCCCCTCCGGCTTCCTTCACCTGCGGGGAACTGATGCTTGAGCGCAACGGCACCGGTGAGCTGTACTCGGGCCTTTGTGCTTTCTCAGAGAAGGTATCTGAGAAGGATGAATCTGCAGCGTCCTGGGAGCTCGCCTTCGATCTGCCTGATCCCAGAACCGACTTTCTTGCCCTCCTCTTTGAACGTTCGGTCCCTGTCCGCTCCCCTGTCTTTGCCATGGAGTACCTGAACCTCACCTCCGGCGGCATATGGATGTTTGATGAAAAACGTCCTTCCTGGCACGATTATCTGCTCGGCTCCGCCCGTGACATCACCGGCAGCTATACCTACTACATTATCTCAGGCCCTGAGGTCCGTCAGGTCCCGGATTTTCTAACAGATAAAGACCTGCACAGTTATGCTCGTCTCCAGATCATGCGCCGCTACCCGCCCGTTATACGAGTCCGCCATGACGGTCCTGTGACCCTGTATCCTGAGACGGAACTTCCCTGTGCAGAAATCCGGTTCCTGAAACTCATCAGCTGGCCGCTGCCGGGCACAGGTGCCTGTTCCCTGCACCCCAGGGTCTGGGCAGAGCTGCGCAGGCGCTGGGAAAAATTCGGATTCAGGATATCTGAGAGCAAATGAAAAGCAGGAGCCGTCAAAGCTCCTGCTTTCTGTTAATCCATCTGCTCTTCCTGTTCCTCAAAAGTCACATAATCCTTCTGTACAAAACCGCGTCTTCCCTCAGCCTCGATCTCGTAGGCATCGTCTTTTTCTCCGAAAATGGCAATTTCTGTTCCGGTAGGGTACTCATCAAGAAGTTTCCCGCCCGGCGTCTGACGCACCTTGATCTTGGCTCTTCCGCTTACAGAGCCATTGAGGCTCAGAAAACCTGTTTTCACCTGAAGGAATGACAGGGGGATCAGTTCTGTGCCCTTACTGTCAATATACCCTGTGACCGTGTCATAGCGGACCTTCAGCTGTTTTTCTCCGATCTCAAGGACGGGCAGGACAGTCCTTCCGGGGACCGTTTTCAGCTTGTTACCCCCGGCATCCTTGAGAGGAACCGCTTTTGTCCCTGTGATCAGAGCTGCTGTCTTTTCCTGTGTCCTGGCCCTCCATTGGATATCTGCGGTGGGTACGACATGCGTCTTTTTACCCGTTTTTGTCACTTCACAGAACATGGTGCCAAATTTCAGCAGTTCCACCGGGACATCCGTGCCGTCTTCGTGCCAGATCACCTGGTAGGGCTTGATCAGGCGGACGCCCCTGCCGGCCACATAGCTGAAGTCCAGAAAATAGGATGCACCGCCAAACTGAGCCGTTTCAAAGTAATAGCGGATACCGGGGATCTGGCCCGGGTCCGTTATTTTTTCATATTTTCCCGAGCCGTCCCTGATATACATGGACCCTTTGATCCGCTCAAAGGTTACACCCGGCGCAGAGTCCACAACCTCCACTTTCTTGCCGTCGCTTGTCAGGTCTGTTGCCAGGGCAATATGCCCAAAGACAATAGCAAAGCTGAACATCGCGCCGTCCTGAAACTGTCTTTTGATCTCGTTTTTGCTCTCAATCAGGTCCGATCTGGTCTGGAAGCCAAAATCTTCAGCCGCCTGGTTAATCAGGCGTACCACACTGGTGCCCCCTGTAATAAGGCATGACGCATACGTTTTGCCCAGCTGCGCCGGAAACGTACTCTCATCCATAAGTCCCATGCGATAGAGCGCATGGCTCAGTGTGAATATGGCGCAGCCCGATTTATCCAGATCGCTGTCCCGGTAGGACTTGTCTTTCCACCAGCCGTCCCTCTGGCTGTATATGACACTTGCGCTGTCTGTCTCTTCCCCGGTTACGGTAAAGGACACGAAGAGCTTCTTTTCTGTCCCGTCCGGAAACTGCAATGCGGCCTGAATGGTATAAGCGCCCGGTTTCCTGGGGCGGTAACTGGCGCTGAGATGAGTATCGGGCTCACCTGTGAAAATCAGTTCTCCATCTGCATAAACAGAGTAGGTGCAAGTCGCATTGTCTGCACCGCTGATGTGCAGGTCCACAACCCCTCCAGTGGCACAGACAGTCTGATCACACACCATTTCAGGCTCTGCCAGGCCCAGACAGGGAACAATCAGGAGGAGAAGGAGCATAAACGCAGCCGTTTTCAAAGGTTGCAAGAGAATCACCCCGGAAAATCAATATACGGAAATTGTACACGCCTTCTCCAAGAAGTCAAATGAAAAGCGCGGCGAACCGCGCTTTTCATGATTCCGTTTCTTTTTATTTGGTGTCTTTTGCTTCCATCTTGCTGAGTTTTTTGCGGGTGCAAGCTGCCTTGATCAGCCGGCCCAGACCGCGGTGCCAGTGCCCGTTGCACATAAAACGTATCGCCTGGCACATATCCTGTGTCAGCATACCGCCCATCATCTTGCCCATGGCACGGAACGGTTCATTGAAAATAAACAGAATATTGAGATCAGGCTTGCCTGCCGCCAGGCTCTTTTTGCGCTGACCGTCGAGAATCTTGAACGCCAGCCTTGCCACCGGGTTCTTGGCACGGTAAAGCTGATCGACAGGATCGTTCATTTCAAGCTCTTCACGGTTGTACAGACGCGGCGGGATCTCACGGCCCAGGAGCGCGGCATACTTATCATCCGGCAAGGACATGAGGCTTTCTGTCCGGATGAAGCCTGCTTTTGCTGACTCAGGGATCTCAGCGCCGGTGCCGCTGACAGTCACTTCAGCCTTGAGGCGGATGTCCCTGACGCTCGCACCGACCTCGATATCATAGCTGCCGTCTTCGATTTCCCATGCATTCGTCCCTACATTGAAATAGCGGAACGCTTTGTCATCCAGCGCGATCTCAACTTTCTTTGTCTCACCGGGCTGCAGACTTACCCTTGCAAAGCCCTTGAGCTCACGCGCGGGGCGGAGCACGCCGGAGTCGGGTTTGGCCACATAGACCTGTGCCACCTCGTCTCCCGCCACAGAGCCCGTGTTGGTGATTTCAAAGCATACGCCCTGCTCGGTTGCCTGAAGGTTGGCATAGGAGAAGGTTGTATAGCTCAGACCAAAGCCGAAGGGGAACGTCACAGGGCAGTCCGAAGTCTCAGTATAGCGGTACCCCACAAAAAGGGATTCCCTGTATTCACTCGTGCGCTCAGCACCTGGATAATACTTGCTCACAGGAAGGTCCTCATAGGCAACCGGAAAGGTCTCAGCAAGCTTGCCGCCTGGATTGACAGCGCCGCTCAATACATTGAGCACAGCCTCTGCACCTGCCTGTCCGCCAAGACCTGCCCATACCAGCGCTTTGCAATCCGGGAGCCAGGGCATTTCCACACAGCTGCCGCCTGAAAAAACAACAACTGTATTGGGATTGACCGCATGGACAGCTTTCAGCAGCCTGATCTGATTGTCCGGGATCCGTATGTGGGAGCGGTCAAGGCCTTCCGATTCAAAGACTTCCGGGAGGCCAAGGTACACCAGGGCGATCTCTGCATCCTGTGCAATCTTCACCGCGGCAGCCTCAAGGGCTTCGTCCAGCTTGTCTTCACGTGTGAAGCCTGGCATGAAATTCTCCGCATTGGGGAAGAAAGACTGGATCATACGGCTCGTGACAGCAATTTTATATGAATTGACAAGACTCGAGCCTGCGCCCTGGTAGCGCGGGATTTCGGCAAAATCACCAATCAGGGCAATTCTGGCATCCTTTTTGAGAGGAAGAATGCTGTCTTCATTTTTGAGGAGGACAATGGACTTTAAAGCCGCTTCAAGGGCAATCTGGTTCTGTGCTTCCAGGTCCGCCTTTACCTTCTCTGCATTGCAGACGCTGAAGATCAGGCCAAGGAGCTCATCCACGCGCTGGTCCACGACCTCTTCGGAAATCCTGCCCTCTTTTACCGCCAGATAGAGCTGGGTGGGACTGTCATCGCCTGTGCCAGGCATTTCAAGGTTCGAACCTGCCTCAAGGCCCGCGATAAAATCATTGCATCCGCCCCAGTCGGTGACAACAACGCCTTCGTATCCCCATTCACCGCGGAGGATATCCGAAAGAAGATGCTTATTCTCATTGGCATAGGTGCCATTGACAAGGTTATAGCTTGTCATAAGGGTCTTGGGCTTGCCTTCCTTGATGGCAATCTCAAAGTTTGTCAGATAAAGCTCACGCAGCGCCCGCTCATCGACCTCGGAGTCATTCGCCATGCGGTGCATTTCCTGTGCGTTGGCGGCGAAATGCTTGGGGCACGCGCTGATGCCCTGCGACTGGATTCCCCTGATGCAGGCGGCAGCCATTTTTCCGGAGAGATAGGGATCTTCCGAGAAATATTCAAAATTGCGTCCGCACAGCGGGCTGCGTTTGACATTCAGACCCGGACCAAGCAGGACGCCGACCTCAGCGGCAGCCGCCTCCCGTCCAAGTGCTTCGCCAACTTTCTGTGCCACATCCAGGTCCCAGCTGTTGGCAACCGTCGCCGAAGACGGGAAACATGTTGCCTTGATGCTGGCATTAAGACCCAGATGATCGCCCTCACCTTCCTGCTTGCGCACCCCGCTGGGACCGTCTGAAAGCATAATGGACGGGATCCCGGCATGGTCCACATTTCGTGTGTGCCAGACATCCTTGCCGGATAAAATGCTGCATTTCTCAGCGAGTGTCATCTTACTGATGATATCTTGATACTGCATGTTACATCCTCCTCTTCTATGAACCGTTATCATTCAACGGTGATACCTCACCGTGTTCCTCACAGTCACAGGTTCGGTCTTTTCATCTGACAATATATCATAAACGCCCTGTTTTTTGTAGTTTTTGATCAGTTTCTGGCAAAAAAAGTACACAGGCCATTCACCTGTCACGGGTCTCTGTTCCCTTGTGCCAGCACAACGGCCCTTGATGTCCGGGTATATGGGCCGCTTCGTTCCGGTAAAACCCTTCCGGACAGGACCTTATCCCCATGTCCCTTTTCCATGCGCCAGCTGACGCATCTTCCTGCGGCTTTTCCTTTACGCCTTGCACAGCAGGGCTCTGAAACAACCTTCTCCCCTGATCTGATGAGGTCATTCTGTCCGTTCCCTGTGATTCCGGGAGCATACAGCAAAGCAGTCTGCAAAGCGCCTTTGCATCAGTGCTTGTCCCTTTCTGCCCTGTGCCGCTCACAGCAGGCCCCATGTCCTGAGCAGAAAGATATAAACTGTAAGGGTAAATGCACTCAGCAGCGTAGTGATCAGGACCGTCGCCTGTGTCAGTGAGCCGTCATGTCCCATGTTCTTTGCCATGATAAAGCCCGCTACCGTCGTGGCAGAGCCAAGCATGACCAGAATCGCAATCAGCTTGTCCTCCCGGAACCCGCACGCAACAGCAAGTGGCACAAAAAGGACAGCAAAGACCACCAGCTTGATCAGGGAAGCCAACGAAGCCTCCTTCAGTTTGGCATGCACGGACGACCATTGCAGCTGAGCCCCCATCGCAATCAGCCCGACCGGTGTCGCCGTCTTCCCGATATCTGCAAGCGGCTTATGGATCATCTGCGGCATATGCACGGGCAGACATGACCACACAAAGCCTGCAAGTGTCCCAAGAATAATCGGGTTGGTCAGCACCTGAAGGACGGTCCGCCTGAGTTCCCCTTTTCCCAGTTTTCCGCCCGGGCGCATGAGGGACAGGATCAGCACAGCCGCAATATTATAAACGGGTACGGAGCCCAGGATCATCAGGGACCCCATTGCTGCCTCCCCATACAGGTTCTCCATAAACGCCATGCCAAGCAGCGAGGCTGAGGACCGGTAGGAAGCCTGTACGAATTCTCCGCGGTCCTCCTGCGGAACCAGGAGCCTGGCTATGCCGCAGGCCAAAAAAATTGACAGGAGCGTAGCGCCAAGACAAAAGAAAACAAATCCCGTGTCCCATACTTCAAAGAACGAAATACCGGAAAGCTGGACAAAAAGGCTCACCGGAAGGGCCACTTTAAATACATAGCAGTTTGCCCCTGAGACAAAGCCTTCACTGAGCAGACCCGTTTTTCTGAGCACAACACCTGCCATCATAAGAAGGAAAACCGGCATAGTCGCATTGAGAGCATACAACAGGTGATTCATAATTTTCCTCCTCCATGGCGCAGCCTCCGCTCATCCCTTTGTCTGACCGCCACTGCCATTCTTTTCCTGTTCCATCTTATCATGCTGTGAACTGTTGCATAGTCTATTGTACTCTACCCGGGCCCTGCTTGTCTTGTTCTTTTGAAGTACCTGCTGGAGTCAGAAGAACAAATCTTCTTCATGCAGGAAAACGTCTTTACTTGTAGAAGTATAAGAAGATATTTTTGCGAAAGGGGATCTTTATGGCCCAGGAGCTCACTGGTCAGGTATTCCGCTGGCTGACTGTCACCGGAAAGACGGAACGCAAGGTTTCCAACAGCCCTGTCTGGGAATGCAGGTGCCGCTGCGGGAATACCGTATATGTCCCGGGTTCCGCCCTGCTCCGCGGGAACACCGGATGCTGCGTGCAGTGTATGGACACGCTGGCACAGATACGAAGAACAAAAGATCCTGTCGGTACATCTTACGGAAAAGTTACCGTTATGCATGCTACCGGCGAATCCCGTTCCCGCAGTCCGCTTTATCTTCTTCAGTAGTGCGCTTGTGGGAACGCTTTCAAAGCATCCCTGGCGCAGATCACTTCCGGAAGGGCAGGCGGGTGCAGTGCGTGTGAAGCTGCGGACCTGAAGCTCAGTTCTGTAACACATAAAGCTTAACCGTCCCCTCAGGGGATGATCAGTAAATTTCATGAAAAGAGGCTGCGACTTGGAAAAGCGCCGCGTAACGATCTATATTGCTCACCGTCCCTATTCTTTTTATTCAACGGACACAGATGAGTATATCCACGAACTTGAGGAAAAAGCAAACCAGGTCCTGCGTGAAACAGCCAGTGCCACCCATTCATCCATTCAGGCCAGTGCTGTCCTCACGGTAGTGTCCCTTGCTGATGAAATTCTCCGCAAGGAAAAAGAAGCAATAGCCAATCCGGAAAACAAAACGCCCAGGCGCCATGTCAGGCCCCGGGGAACTGAGGGTTCTCCGGATCACAGTCAGATGACGATCTGGGACCTTCCCTGAAAAGCGGGCCTCTGGGGTCGCTTTTCGAAACATATCGCAGAAGGAGGCGCTTGTAATGGAAACCATCCCAATTGGCCAAAGCGGCATCATGGTTCCCGCCATGGGCCTTGGCACCTGGGCTATAGGCGGGGGAAGCTGGTGGGGAGATAACGACGATCAGGTATCCATAGCTGCGATCCGCCGCGCTGTGGACCTTGGCCTTGTATGGATCGATACTGCGCCCATCTACGGCCTGTATCACAGTGAAGAAGTGGTGGGGCGCGCCCTTGCCGGCATACGCAGCCGCGTCATCCTCTCCACAAAGTGTGCCCTCCAGTGGAGGCATGCCACGCCGGTCCCGCACAAAATGGTCGATGGCACACAAGTCTACCGCGACCTTTCCAAAGCCTCCATCATTGAGGATGTGGAAGGCAGTCTGAAACGCCTGCGCACAGATTATATCGACGTGCTCTATACCCATTGGCAGTCTCCTGATCTGTCCCTGTATCCCCTTGAAGAAACCCTTGACGCTTTTCTCACCCTCAAAGCGCAGGGAAAGATCCGTGCCATCGGTGCAAGCAATGTGACGCCTGACATCGTCCGTGCGTATGTGAAACTTGGTGGACTGGATGTGATCCAGGAAAAGTACTCCATTCTCACACGGCGCGTGGAAACCGACCTGCTCCCGGTCTGCCGTGAGCTCGGCGTCTCCCTGCAGGCATACTCTCCTCTTGAACAGGGCCTGCTCACCGGAAAGGTCCGTATGGATACCGTGTATCCGGAAGGGGACACCCGACGTTCCAATCCCTGGTTTCAAAAAGAAAAACGGCAGCAGGCCCTCACGCTCCTCGACGCTTGGAAGGACCTTACCCTGAAATACGGATGCACACCCGGGAACCTTGCCCTCGCCTATCTTGCTTCCCGTTCTTTCCCTCTCCATATCCTTGTAGGCGCCAGAAAGCCCGAACAGGTCGAAGAGAATGTGAAAGCGCTGTCTATCCATATCGGAGACGAAGACATGCAGCGCATGTCGAAAGATATTGAACGCCTCATATAGTTATTAAGTGCCCCGGAGTTGCTCCGGGGCACTTATCATTGGATCCTCCCTGTTATCCTTTCGGGCTTTCCTGCCCTGAGAATGAGGTGTTCCGCCTTTCCACAGCCTATGCGCACATCTGTTTCCCTGTCTGTATCACTTCTGAGTTCTGCTTCAGCCGTGCCATTTGCCCAGTGAATGCTTACCAGAATCCCGCCTCTTGCTCTCAGCCCTGTAACATCCCCTGTTTTCCATGCCCCGGGGACAGCCGGAAGGACCGCAATCTCTTTTCCATGACTCTGTAAAAGCATCTCTGCGATACCGGCCGTGTACCCGAAATTGCCATCAATCTGAAAGGGCGGATGGGCACACAGAAGATTGGGATAGATTCCCCCGCCAAGCACCGAGGCGGGCTGGGCAGGATCAACGACATGAAAAAGCTTTTTCGAAAGGCTGTAAGCCCGTTCCCCGTCGCCCAGTCTTGCCCACATCAGAATTTTCCATGCCATGCTCCACCCGCTGCCATCATCTCCGCGTATCTCAAGGACGTTTCGGGCTGCATGCAGGCATTCATCACCATACATCGCCAGGTCACGCCCCGGATGGAGCGAATAGAGGTGGGAGAGGTGGCGGTGGTGGACCTCATTTTCCTTAAAACATTCGTTCCATTCCATGATCCGCTCGTCCTCTGTCAGCTGGGGCGGCCTCATGCCAGCCAGGTGCTTTCTGGCCTCCCGGCAGACTTCATCCTCCTCATGAAGTTTCTCGCACCCTTCCACATAATCACGTAAAAGATTGCGCACAACAGCAAGTGTGTTCTCAGTCCACTTGGCCAGCGATACCCGGTTCCCGCTCTCATCAAGGAAACAGTTTTCCGGAGAAGTCGCAGGCATATACAGCGCCATACTGTCATTTTCACAGAGCCTGCCCATACAGAACCTGACATTTTCTCTGAGTATGGGAAGAACGCGCCTGAGATCTTCCTGCTTGCCGGTAAACATGGCTGAATCATACAGGTTCCGGCACAGCCACGCTTCCCCGAAGGGCCAGAAAGCCCATACGACACGTCCATTGGCCGGTCCTGTCTTGCGCCACAGGTCCGTATTGTGGAAACAGGCTGAGCCCTGTGCACCAAACATCTCGCGGGCGACACGTTTCCCGGCCTGCATGAGGTCTTCGCACAAAATGAACAGCGGCTCCTCCATCTCTCTGAGATTGCAGGGGCCAGCAAGCCAGTAATTCATTTCTGTGTTGATATTCACTGTATAATCACTGTACCATGCCGGGCGCTTATCTGCGTTCCAGATCCCCTGCAGATTAGCCGCCTGCGTCCCGGGCCGTGAAGAAGATATCAGAAGATAGCGTCCATAGTCAAAAAGCAGCGGTGTCAATCCCACATCATCCTGGTCCACAGCGAACCGGGCAAGCCGTTCCGCCAGGTCCATATCTTCCCTCCCACTTTCGCCAAGGGAGAATGAGACTCTTGAAAAATACTGTCTGTAATCTGCCACATGCTCCTGCTTCATGACTTCAGGGGCTCCTGCATGAGAAAAATCCTCAGCCAGCCTTGCTTCTATATCGGCGCCCTCCAGGTAAGGGTGCTTCTGGAAGCCATTGAAGCTGGTCCGGACATCCACGTACAGCACCAGGCTGCGTATGTTCCTGAGAATGAGGCAGTCCTCGCAGACCTCGCGGCTCCCTCCCTGTGCTGCGACACGGCCGGCTATCGCATAGCGCATCCCCTTTTTCTCCGGTTCCCGGCTGACATACAGAGCTTCATTGTCCCCTGTCATGCCGACCGTCGTCCCACAGCAGCCCGGCAGCTGGCCCGTGAGCATGAAACCGTTTTCCTCGTACCGGAACCCTCCCAGCCATCCTCCACCCCCACTGATGACCATGCTCAAAGGAGAATCGGCTTCCAGGGTAAAAACCAGGAGCTGAGCAGGTGCTGAGACAAAAGTCTCTGTGTGCACTTTTCTGCCCTGCAGAACATATGTCTCCTCAGCATGAGCTGTTTCCAGGTCCAGGACACGGCTGTATGCTTCCGGCCTCCATGCCTCCATGAACCGGAGGACCACATTGCCGGGTACCGTGTACATCTCAACGTCCCCGGCGCGCATGCTCTTTTCTTCAAGAAGCACCTCGGCCTCCTGGTATTTTCCTTCCCCGGTCATCTCCCCGGCCCGCCTGATCTCGTCCTGGCTCCAGGGAAAGGTCTCTTTTTTGGGGTACCCTGTCCACAATGTATCTTCATTGAGGGCAAGGACCATGCCGTTTTCCCTGCGGTCGTGATAGACCACAGCGCCAAGTCTTCCATTGCCCAGAGGAAAGCCTTCTCCCCAGCACCATGCAGGCTGACGGTAAATCATCTTCATATGGATCTCTTCTTTCCGGATAGTCTGTCTGCATTTTACCACAGGTCCTGAAGTATTCCAAAGAAGCGCCAAAAGCTTGCATACTGCAAAAAAAATATTACAATACAGGTACACTATGATTTGGAGGATTGAAGCCAATGTTAGAACAGCTCCGCAAAGCCGTCTGGGAAGCCAATATGGAACTCCCCCGGCGCAATCTTGTTACTTATACCTGGGGCAACGTCTCTGCGATTGACAGGGATACCGGTCTTGTCGTCATCAAACCTTCCGGAGTGGAATATGAGGAACTTACCCCCGAAAAGCTTGTCATTGTTGACCTGGAGAACCATATTGTGGAAGGTGACCTGAATCCATCCTCTGACACAAAGACCCACGTTGAACTTTACCGTGCCTTCCCCACCATCGGAGGCATTGTCCACACCCACAGTCCGCACGCTGTCGGATGGGCCCAGGCTGGGCACGATATTCCCTGCTACGGCACAACACATGCCGATTACTTCTATGGCCCTGTACCCTGTGCCCGCTCCCTCACACCCGAAGAAATTGATGAAGATTACGAAAAAAACACCGGCAAAGTCATTATCGAGACCTTCCATGAACGCGGCCTGGATCCTGTTGCCGTACCTGGCGTCATTTGCCATAACCACGGACCGTTTACCTGGGGCAAAGACGCTGCTCAGGCTGTGTACCATGCAGTCGTTCTTGAAGAGGTCGCCAAAATGGCGCTGTATACTATAACCATTGACCCGGCCACACCGCCTGCACCCAAGCACGTCCTTGATAAGCATTATCTCCGCAAACATGGTCCGAATGCATACTATGGTCAGAAATGATCCCCTGAAACGGACAGTGAAAAGGCAGCTTCGGCTGCCTTTTCTGGATTTGTGCCTTTTCTCTTAAGGAAACCCAGCTCCCCGGTCAAATCTCTGCTTGGCAAGGACTGATTCCTCCCATCAGTTCCTGACCTCCCTGCGCATCCATCGGTAGTCCCCGCCTGCTTTCCCGGGCCGGGTTCCTACCGGTGAATAATGTACCGTGTATCCTGTTTAATGCTCCAGCAGCCGTCCTGTCCGGTACTGTCCGCAGCAGAATGCTTTCCTCTCTGACTGCCTGAAAGCGTATTTTTCCCTGCCGGTTTGCAAACCTTCCCTATCTATGTATAATTTCACGGGGGAACCAGAAAAGTCCACGCTGCCAATTGCCGTGCAAAAGACTTCTTTCCTTCATTTCCCCATTTTCCAAGAAAGCAAGGAGAAGACCTTTTCATGTACACTGAAGAAGAAAAAAAACACCGTGTTGCCATACCTACGTACTCTCTCGCTGAAGAACTGATGAATTCCATATCACACGGTATCGGTGCCATTTTTGGGATCGTTGTCATTGTCCTTTCCATCGTCAAGGCGGCTCATACCGGTGACCCATGGCGCATAGTTTCGGCTTCTGTTTATGGTTTTACGACCTTTCTGCTTTACATCATGAGCTGTCTGTACCACGCACTTAAAGTCAATAAAGCCAAACGTGTGTTCCGTGTCTTTGATCACTGCACAATTTTCCTGCTCATTGCCGGCACCTATACCCCCTATACACTTGTCACCCTGCGCCCCTCCTATCCTCTTCTGGCCTGGATCATTTTCGGGGTCATTTGGGCAGTCGCTGTCACAGGCGTTGTCTTTAACTCGATCAACCTGAAGAAATTCTCCAAGATCTCTGTGGCATGCTATCTGCTCATGGGATGGATGATTGTCCTCGCCTACCGCCCCATGCAGGAGCTTTTGCCTCCAGAAGGCATTTCCTACCTTCTCTACGGCGGCATAGCCTATACCGTAGGCGCGGTCCTCTACGCCATTGGATCCAAGAAAAAGCACTTCCATTTTATCTTCCATCTCTTCTGCCTCGCGGGCACCGTACTTCATTTTCTGTCAATCTATTGCTATGTAATCTGAACAGAACAGCTGCCCAACGGTAAAAAAGACTGTAAAGGGACGTCTTTCACAGACGCCCCTTTGCTGTTTTGCACGTGCCATGCGTACCCCATGGATGTTTCCTCATTTTTTTAAGTCTGGTTACTTTTTCTGGATTTGAGTAACTTCTTTCTGTCTGTTATAATCCTTATATAGAAGGAGTGAAACGTTCCATGAAAATACTGAGGTGGCTGAAATCGCCAAACGCACTGACTATGCTCTGGGTCGGCTTATGTTTTGCTCTGACATCTTCCGTCTACCTCTCATGGCTGAATCATCTTGTGCTTCTCACAGGTGCCCTGGTATCCGACTGGATCAGTATGGTTGCGGGTTATTTCTGCCAGGGAGCCGGCACGGGCCTTGTCTCTTTTTTCCTGCACAGGAAAAATGCTCCCCAGCTGAAAACTGTTTTTTTCTGTACCATATGTCTGTTTGCTGCTTTTACTGTTCCTGTTCTCGTCACGCACTCAGCTGCCGGTGTCGTTTTTTTCGGACTGGTTATGAACTTCCTGTGCGGCGTTATGGCGGGCTGTTATTTGTCTGAAATCAGTGCGCATTCCGATCAGGGTCATGCCGGGTTTGTTTTTGGCGGTGGTTATGCCACAGCTACAGTTGCCACAGGGCTTCTTGCACTGATTGGACATGGACATTTTTTACACAGCAAAGCAGTCCTTCTTCTTTATCTTCCCCTTGCCTGTGCACTTGCCTGTCTGACCTCGCACATGCATTTTTTCCAGCCTGCAGAAGAGGACCATTCTGTTTCAGCAAAAAGCACTTCCATGAAAAGCGGGACGGTCATACTTGCCTGTATTGCCGTCTTTCTGATTTCGCTTGTAAAAAACCTGGGCTTCGGATTTCCGGCCGCAGATATAGAAGCAGGGCTCATCCCGGAACTGACGCGCCTTCCCTATGCCATAGGGCTTATCGCCGCGGGCTTTATCTGCGACAAAAGCCGGCGCAACGGCATGCTCTGTACCATCGGTGCCCTTATCATTCCTTTCCTTATGCTGGGCCTTGTCGGAGAACCTGTCTCACGTACATTCTTCTGGGGGCTGGATTACATTTTCTATGGCTTTTTCTCTGTTTTTCGCGTGATTCTTTTCCTGGACCTGGCCAGAGAGGTTCACATCCCGTCCCTCGCTCCCTTTGGCCTGGTCATAGGCCGTCTGGGGGATGCGTGGGGCACGAGTCTGTGTATCCTGCTCACAGGCAGCAGAATAGCGCTGATCCTGCTCAGCGTTGTCCTGTTTTTCCTCTCCGTCTTCCTCCTTTTCGCTGTGTATCAGCGCCTCTACGAGCCTGAACCCGCCCAGCAGCGCAGTGAAAAGGAAATCTTCATCACTTTCTGCCAGCACAACGATCTCTCTGACCGTGAAAGAGATGTGTTCCAGATGATCATTTCGAACCATACCAATGGAGAGATTGCTGAAGCCCTGTTTATCTCAGAGAACACAGTCAAGTTCCACGTGCGCAACGTGCTTCAGAAAACCGGGTGCAAAAACCGCAATGAACTGAAGAAGAAGTATCTGCTTCTTTTGTACCCCAATATGGAAAAGGAGGATGTATCCTGCTCCGTCGTCTGATTGTTGCAGACCCGGGCACTGACCCGAAAATCTGATGCAAGAATGCATTCCGCTCTTCATCTGTCAATTCAGGAGGGATGTCCTCACTCTTCCGGTTCCTGATATTTCTGTCGTTCTTCTTGCCCCCGGGTCTCTATGCTCCATGATGCACGTTTTGTGATATGCAGCCCCGTGCTGCGCTTTCAAAAAGGCGCCCTCAGGCGCCTTTTCTGATTTCTGCGGACTGTATTCTGCTGCTGTGCGGCCACTGACAGATGACACTTCTGAAAGCGTCTTTCTGCTCTGTCCCAACCGTTTATTCTTCGTCATAATAGCTCATAGGGTTCAGTATCTTCTGACCCTCCCATGACTGTTCCGGAACGCTTATCGCTTCACCGTCCCATTCAATCTCTACCCTCTCCAGCTTCAGTGTCCGCAAAAAGAAATCACTGATGACAAATTCCAGGTAATAAGTGCCCACAGGCAGTACCATTTCTTCCACATCCATAGAACGGTACATCGTCTGTCCCTTACTTGCCTCATACACCTGGGCATTTCTATTCTCCGTATCCACAGCGTACACAAGCTGGAATTCCTGCCCGGCCATCTGAGAAAGCGATTTGACGTTCCGGTTGAAACTCTCGCTGTCAGCGTCATATCCTTCCCAGAGGCCATACAGCTCATATGCGTCCCTCGATGATCTGTATCCGCAGCGGAGGTTCCAGATTTCCGAATTAATCCGGACCGGAATGTTAAACAGCGTATCGTAGTTTCCTTCCTGAGGATAATTCAGCATGATAATCTGGCACAATTCCCCTCCGATCGAAGGCCAGAGCCACAGGTCATAGACTCTGTAAAAACCGCGGTCCATGCTTTTTTTATCAAAGTATGCAGGTGCTGTGCCCAGACAGACTGTTTTCCCTGTTTTCTCATTTTTCCAGTACAGGTTATAAAAGACGGACCCCACATTCACCTCGTCCCCCTGCTCCACATAAAACGCAGGTGTTCCATCCGTGTGGTAAAACTTATTGATATGGATCAGATACTGCTCCATTGTGCTCAGCTCGGGCAGACGTTCCACTTTCTCATATACGCTCTCCGGTGCGTTCCAGGGACTGATTGCGTCCAGACAGGCCAGATAATGCGGGCTTGGACAATTATGTGCATACACATCAAGTTCGTCGGCATCAAAATCCGTGGCAAAGCAGAAAGAAAGTCCTCTTGCCGCAGACCTTCCGGAGCCGCGCACGCTGTAGACCACTGTTTCTGCCAGAATGGTTTCCAAATTAAGGCGCAAATCAATAGGGGCTGTCAGCTGGAACAATGGCTGAAATGCAATTCCAGCCAAGTCAAACATATTATCCCGGCCATTTCCATATTCCTCCACGCTGAACATACTTTTACAATAATTGGACAGCATGAGCGGATCATGAAGATACATCTCTCCAAGATTCTCAAACAGACGGTCAAACCCTATGGCCAATTCTTCAATTTTTGAAAGATTAATGACGGACCATGTGATCAGTTCACGGATCTGTTTCTCATTTTCATTGGCATATTTGATCTGGGTCATATCACAGATCCAGCGGCCAAGACTTCTTCCATCGCAGTAGGGAAGATAGTATAACTGCTGCAGCCAGTCGCCGATGGCCGTTCCCCTTCCCGCCACCATTTCCTCAGAGGCAACCATCCAGGCAGCATGGTCCCGGACCGCCCACGCAGTTTCCAGATTCGCCATCATGCAGGCATCAAAGAGGACCAGTTCGAAGTCGACTCCCCCATCTGATACAGCTTCTTGCAATGCATCCAGGTACATGACCCCGTCCATGAACAGTTCATCGGCAAATATGCCGGTCTTGCTGCCCCCGCCATGGTCCCAGAGTACAAGTGCATATTTCTTTGCCGGATAAGCCTGTGTGCCCCATTGTATGAAAACCGACAGTGTCCTGGGGTCAGCCATGCTCGACAGTGCGGTCTCCTTTTCCAGTATAAAACAGTTTTCGTTCTCATCTGTAATGTCAGGCACAAACCTCCAGTACTGCAGGCAGTCTGTCTTCACGTCCATACCCAGTTTCTGCGTGTGCCATTCCTTTGATCCTCCTGTCACAAACAGGACATTCACCTGATCCCAGGCGTTCATTCCATGTCCCTCATATCCGATACTGTTCAGATAATCCGGTCCGGGCAGATGGATTTTCGTAATCTCCTGCAAATTTTCAGTGGCATAGCCATATCTGGATTCCAGATCTGAACCACACAGATAGATGAGCACTGTCCATTCTTCCTGCTCACTGTTCTGTTCTCCTCCAGCAGCAGCGGGTATCGGACAGAGCGCAATGCACAGCGCCATCAGAAGAATCCCCAAAAATCCTCTTATGGGTTTCAAATGCTTCACCTCCATTTTTCCTTTTTATAGACCAGAGGAGAGCCGCTTGTCAAGCGGCTCTCCTCTGTCAATACTTTGAATCTTTTGGTTTATGCAGCCCCGTTCCCAGCCTGATCATCCATCAGCTGGTCAGGTTTCTGCTCGACCCATGTGCCCTCTTTCAGGACAAACTGTCTGCCACCGACATCTTCTGCTGTATCTTCCCCGGTTTTTTCCGGCCATACAACCTGACCCTCTTTCAGCGTTGCCGTCGGATTATTGCTGCTGATGCCTTCAACACGGATATAACCGCTCTCGAAAACATCTCCGTCAAACCTGGCGGTATAAGCCCCGTCCAGAAGGTCAACATGGCCATCTGAAATATCGGAAAGAATAAACAGTCGGTCACAGATGGAGTATACCGGCATGTCCGCACCAGCAAGCGTGAAGGCGCGCAGCTTGATACGAAGAGGTCTGGGCATTTCAAGCTCCCTGTTCTCAAGCACGCCTGTTACAAGCTTTACCAGGCTCATCTCATTGTCTTCCGTATCGAACCAGAAAGCATTGTAACATTCAATTTCCATACGGTCAGACTTGCTGTCACGGTACAGGTACAGGGAAACATCCACCAGCGGTTCATTCTGTTCAAGCATGCTCACGCTGGTACGGAAAGCGTCCACTTCGTCAGTCTCCTCGTTCACCATAAGCACAATCAGCGTCTGGTCCGGATCCTTCGCCGTTTCAGGCGTATCACCAATCCAGTACAGGTGGCAGCCTTCCACGATACCCCCGTCAACTGCGCCATGAATGATTGTTCCCTGGGGCAAACCCTGGTTTCCTTTGGCACATTCGTTGATTTCGTTCTGATCTGCCATCAATGTGCGGATGAAGTCATTTTGTATTGATTCAATCAGCCAGGCCGCGGAGACTTCATGCAGGTAAAGCTCAAAGTCGGTACGGGCAGGCAGTGTGAAGATGCCTGATTTGAAGTCCATCGTTCCCGCGCTCCCAATGGGGAATAACGGGTTTTCGAAGGCATTTTCCGTCAGGGCACTGATCAGTTCGATCTTATGTGCCCTGCCATCATGCAGCAAGTCTGCGTGCATGATGTCGGCCACATAGACCATCCTGCCGTCTTCCGTATACAGCCGGGTTGCATTAGGAAGCATCTTGACATCGTGGTAGGTTTCCATGTTTGTCCAGAGCTGATAAAGCTTCAGACTTTCCTGGTCAAGGCGCACATCCTTTTCCAGGAGAGAAGTGACTTCCAGAACGAACAGCTTCGCTGCTGCCTGATTTTCTTCCTCGCTGTAACGCGCCTTGAAAACTACGCTGCTCCCGCCAACAGGTGTATTCAGATAAGTGAGCGGAATCAGTCCTTTTGCGAGATTCATGGCGATCACCGCGTTCGGGTCGGCAGCTACGCGCCTTGCCATATCCCGGATCACGTCAATGTTACCCATAGCAGCCTCGTAAGCCGCCTTGTAGCGCTGCTCAATGGTGCTCTGTTCGGAGGGCCGTACATCCACTTCCTGACCTGTACCGCAGAAGTCGCAGCGGTCAAACACGTACCATTCAATTTCCTTCAGTACAGTTGCTTTCGTCAATGTAATGGTAACCTTCGTAAAGAGCAGGTTAATCACAATTTCATTGCGGTCATAGGATGCTTTCACATCCGTATCAATTGTACCGTCAGGATTGGATGCAATGTGCTTCGCATGTGTATTCCTGGTGTTAAATGATACGGTGCTGGTATCCTTCGAGCGGATCTGGTTCACCTGTGTCCCAGAAATACGGGATGTAGGCGCCACCTTGCCAGCGATGCCATTGAGCGCTGCATGAGAACTCGCTATCAGGCGCGTTCTGTCTGCACCAACATCGCCGTTGGTCGCTTTGATTACCATTTCCTCCTCATTCGAATTTTCCCCGCCTGAGTAGAGAACAGCCTCTTCAATCCAGATCGCATTCTCCAGATTCGTCACGTTCCATGCTGTTGCATTGCTGACTCCGAAACCGCCTTTGCCTTTGGCAAGGCTGTCGGCCTTCACTGTCAGACCATTGTTATTAGCCAGAATGCTGGTGTGACTTTTCGGGTCCCCAATCCAGGTTTTGGACCAAGCGGCACTTTCTTCATGATCATTGATTTCAATAAACGTATAGAAATTCAGATTGTTCCTCGCAATACCGTTAGGAACAGCCACCACGCCCAGAGCATCCACCTTGCCAATTGTCTCAATACCCGGTGTGTTTTCCTTGGTTCCTTTGGTCCCGTAGCTGGTTGCAGTTGCTTCCAGATCAGTACCCTTGAAACCTTCGATAGTTGCACCGGCACCGATGATCAATTCAGCCCTTGTTGTCACGTCGGCGACAGCTGTAGCCTTGGCAACGCTGGCCAGGCCTGTGCTGTCCGTATACGATCTGGTATAGATCTGATCGCCTTCACCGGACACAGCACGGACTGCCGCAGTACCTTTATACGCATATATGTCTGAGTCCCTGAGATTCACGCGTACCGCCCGTTCGACCAGGTTCTGCGATTTTGCTTCAGAGCCTTCGATCAGGCTTCCTCCGTTGTTCAGCGTCTCAGCATGGGCCAGTGTCCTCTGCTTTGCCTCTACTGTGACATCACCGTACTTGGACTTTACCTTGCTTCTGGCGCCAAAATCGATGTTGTTCTCCTGATGAACCAGGTTTTTGCCCATCATGGTGTTGAAATTCATTCCAAGACCAATGCTCGAACTTTCCACTCTGGACTTTGCCGTCGGCTCATCAAGTGTTGTGACAGATACACCATTTTGTCCTTGCACATTCGCGAACCTTCCAAAGGAAACAAGGGTATTGTACCAGGATTCTGTAGGTATGCTGGTACTTTTGATTTTTCCCATGGACACGGATGTGCCCTCTTCCAGGGCAGATTCTGCATTGCCCTTGTTGATGGCTTCAATTGTGAAGGTTCCCTTTGTAGTCACATCCACTTCGTCACCGATTACGACGCTGACAGACTGCTTGCTGCTGTTCGTTCCCACTCTGGCTTTCACATCGCTTGAGCCTGCTTCCACAAGAGAAACTCCACCGGGTTTGCTGCCAACTGCATCTGCCTTTGTGTGGCCTTCTGCTTTGATCATAATATCTTTTGCTGTCGTGGCCCACAAACCTTCCATGATTGCCGAGATGTTGTCCGAGCTTGCCGCGTCCGCGATCAGGCTGCCAGCCACAACGCCGCCAAAGGTCTTGGCTCCATCGCTGCGTGCTTCAGAAGCCGTGTTGCCTCCTGTATAGATCTCGATACTGTCGGCAGTAATGCGGTTAAACTGCGGCTTATACAGCGTTACCTCGACAGTACGTTCTTCCCATTTTTCCTCTTTGACGGTCCTGACCTGGTTAGTTTTCTTGTAATTATAAGTTTCTTCCCAGTCAAAGAGCTGTTCTGATCCAGCATAGTTAAACGCAAACTGGTAGGCCATATCCGTCAGTTCTTCAGCACTCGCATTCTTTATGGCATTCGCACATGCCTGAATGTATTCGTCTTCGTTTTTGTTCTGGATCCCTTTGTAGGTAGCGACAGCGGCAAAAATCTCATCGACGTATTTGTTCAGGAACACCATCTCCGTTGTATTTAGAGCCGGTGCTACCCCCTTCAGTATTTTCTGGTACACAGGCAATGCCTTCTTCGCATTTCTCTGCAAATACAGCATGTGAAGTACCGCATCCCGCTGTTCCTGTGTCTTATATTCAAGATAATTTCCTTTCAGATCATAGTGGGCATAGATCTTTTTCATCAGGTCAAATTCTGACTGCTTGAAATTTTTGATCTCGTACCCACTGTTGACCAGCCTGTAATTCACTGAGTCGACGAGTTCATAATCGTAGTCATAAACCGTCTCGGTCACATAGTCGCCGACATCCACTTTGACTTTCCGCTTCTCAACACCGTACGCACCGCCGACAAGGCCCGCCGTATTTGTCATCCTTTCGCGGGCAACAGCCTTGCTGACTTTGAATTCACCAAGCGTAATCGTCATGCCGGACCCGCCTGCTACAGGTGAAATGGAGGCGATTGCCTTCGCCGTGCCTTCCTTGTCACCGGAAGAAGGTTTAATGATGCTCTTTATGTCGATCTTTCCGTCAACATCCATGTCATTGCCCACACGCACCACGGCAGCCTGGTTCATGCTCAGGTCCGATGTGGCCAGGTTGGCGCCTGCTGACATGCCGCTGGCCGTCAGCGCTGCCGTTCTTACCTTGGCTTCAGTCAATACTGAACCTTGTGTGAGAACATTGATATTGCCATGAATCTTACCTGTACCAATGCTCTTTTCAAATTCCGTGCCTGCATAAGCCGTATTGCGGGCAAAAGCTGCGTTGACACTCAGACTGCCCAGGCTGAGATCCAACCCGTGCGTGGAGGGAGTGACATTCGCGATGCTTTTCACGTCATAGTCTGTCTTCAGGTCCACGTCGCCATTCACGGTATAGTTTCCACCGGTGAGCTGGATATCGGTGTGGTACACATCCTGACTGTATGCCGCACCATACATGGCAGAAGCGCTCAGCACGCTAAAGGAAGCATTGCTGATGTCACTGGTTGTTGTATTGCTTGCGACATTATCCGCCTTAATGAAAGCGTATTCACCGCCGCCATGGATGCCTGCATTCACAAGGGACTTTGTACGGCCGTACGCCATGGCTACAGACAGTTTTGCGTTAACCAGACTGCCACCGCCCGTCAGGACCTCAGCTGTGGTCGTACCCTTCTGGCTCGCATGGAAAGTAAGGCCCTTAATGGCTTTCAGGTTGGTCTTTTCCTGCACTTCCTTGTCGTCCGTGTTTTGGCCATCTTTCAGTTTTGTGCTTGCTACAGTAGTACGTGCGTCGGCATCGTTGATAGCAACCACTGTCGTGGCCAGAGCAAGGAGGCCGCCAAGCTCAATACCCTGAAGCTGTGCAACAGCGCTGGATTCACCATTGGCCTGCATCTCCAGCTCATTAAAGTCCATCAGGTTTTTACCATCGCCAATAACCGTTGCATAATTGCGGCTGTTATTGCGTGCAATAGCAGCATTCATCCCTTTGGCTACCAGTCCGACATTTCCGGATACGGTATGTGCATAGGCCTTTGAGGCATAGCCCCCATAATCCTTCATGTTTGTGGCAACAAGGGTTTTATTTGTCGTATTGACCGTGCTGTTACGGATAATGGCAGTGTTATAAGAACGCATATCCGCATAGTTCACGCTGACACCTGTAGCTTTTAACCCGATCTGCACAGCCGTGAGGCTGGAATTGGCTTCGCCTCCCAGGTTGCCTATCACATTCAGGGTTTCAGCCTGGACATTGCCATTGTCCACCATAGCCAAAGCTTCTGAGGTATTAAAAGCGAGCAGTATGTTTCCGCCCATTGCCACACCGCCGCCGGCCACAGACAGGGCCATTGGTACAGCATGGCTGGTCACTTTGTTGAGTATGGTGATGTCCTTTGCCGATACTTTGCTGTCCGGCATAACCGCAGAGCTGGTATCACTGTCCCTGGTGGGAAGGCTCTCACCGATATGAGTATTGATCTTGGCAGCTACGTTGCTCACTGCCGCATTCAGGCTGAAACTGGCCAGGCCCACACTCACGCCCAGCAGGTAGCTGTTGGCTGAAGTGTCTGAGACAGCTTCCAGCCTGACATTGCCTTTTGTCTTCACATTGGCATTGGATTCAATGCCTGTTTCCTGTTCAAGACGGTTGAGGCTCAGTGCCACGCCTGCGTTGGCGGCTACAATGCCGCCGCCTGCCGTTACGGCGAGGGCGTCCACATTTACAGTACTGTCCGTCTTGACCGTGATATTCTGGTCACCAGCGGTTTCCACAACAGCGTCCCGCTCAATAATGGCTTTGACTTTGCCATTGGCCTGCGCAACAGACACACTTGCGCCTGCTGACACAAAACCTGCAGCAAGCGAACCGGTCGCAGCCAGGACTGAGCCATATTGATGTTCAGAGCTGGCTTCAGTCTGCTCTGCGCCTGTGACCTTGTCCGTGACTGAGCCATATTTATGCTCAGCGATAACGTCCACCTGTCCTGCGCCTGTGACTGTTCCGCCCAGAACAGCTTCGGTAACATTGTCCGTCAGTGCCACCGCTGCGCTCACAGCAACGCCCACGACGCCCACACCTACGGCTACGCCGAACACACGGATGCCCCGGTTCTCGACTTTTTTCATCAGGTCATTTTTGAGAGATGCCTTTTCTTCGGCATCGGCCTGCTCATCCTGATCCTTGTCATTTTCATTTTTCGGTTTGTTGGACATATAGTCCGCCACAACCTCATTGCGTGCGTCAGCGTTTGTATCTTTATCAAATTTCCCGCTCGCAGAGGAGGCTTTCACCGTCACACCGGAAACTGCGCCATGGATCTCGCCCATGCTGGAAGCAGACACGTTACTGTGCAGGATTGCCACAGCCGTACTGATACCAATACCTACCGTACTGCCGCCAAGGGCCGCACCAAGAAGGTCGACAGCTACCGGCTCAAAGGCTTCCACATTCACCTTTTTCGTGTTGAGGACCGCCTGATCCGTAATCCTTGCGATCACCGCATCAGTAGGATCAGAATAGGTATACGTGTTCACCGTCTTGGCGTTCTTCACATCTTCGGTGTCACTGATATCCACTTCTGTACCTTCCGGATCGTCATCCGCAACTTCTTCATTCTTGGCGTTGACTTTCTTTGAGGTCTTCAGTTTTTCACCGCGGCCCAGTTCTGAATCATTGTTGTAGTCCGGATTGTCAAGATCGGAACTGCGGTACTTGGAGGTCGCATCAAACGTACCTGTACCATTGCTGTTCAGGCTGCCTACCTGCTGCTGACTCTCGTAGTGGCCATTTCCCTTTATGTCCTTTTCTAGTGTGTCAGCGTCCAGGTTGCTGCCCGGGTTCTCATCGTCCCTGTAGTACTTGCTTTCCACGCCGCTGCTTTCCACAGTCTTCATGAATTTCGCGGCATCAAATCCGGTCTTGTTCTTTTCGTCTTTCTCTTCCCCGTTGCCGTACATGATCATGTCGGCCGCGTCCTGACTCATGGGTGCACCGGATGCCAGCACCATGACCGTGACACCTGCACCAACCGCGCCGCTCAGGGCCGCACTGGCACCCATACTGATCACGTCACGCTTGCCAGTGGCCTTCACGTCCACGTTCTGTGCACTCACATTGGCTTTCTTGGCACCAGAATCATTATTCTTTCCGCCAAGTTCTGCTATGGTGCTGCTCTTCAGAACAGATACCACAGCATTGACGCCGACTGCCACTGAACCAGAAGCTGCGAGCGCAGCGCTTGCTGAACGGAGCTTGTAATCACTCTGCGCGCTGATATCCAGCTTGTCCCTGGCCGTAAGTGCGACGCCTTCCATGGCACTGGCCTTATTGGTGTCCTTACTTACCAGCACACTTGCTGTGCCAGAGAGGCCAACCCCACTACTGATTGCAACACCGGCTGCGTATATGTTCACATCTTTATTGGAAGTTGTACTGATCTGAATGTTATTGGCTTCGACGCTCGAGCCGGTTCCCAGCTTTGCCTCGGTCTGACCCTGGAAATAGGTCACAACACCCACAGGAGTCGCTGCCGCTCCCCCTATCGCAGCCAGTACGGCTGCGCCGATGTTATGGAGTCCGGTATCGTTCTTTGCAGTCAGTTTCAAATCCCCATCGCCGGCTTTCAGGGTACCGTCCGCATGAGCGATTGCCTTGCTCTTTAAGACCTGGACAGCTGCACCGATCTGTACGCCGCTGCCGCCTGCCAGACCTGCGCTGACTGCCAGCTGCTTGATCTGATCCTGATTGTCCGCGCTGATTTCGATGTTCCCCTGTGCCAGCACATCATGGGCTTTTGCTTCCACATTTTTGTTGCTTACAAGGGTCACTACTGCAGCGCCTGCACCATTGCTCAGAGAAGCAGACAGACCGCCTGCCAGCAGAACCTGCGTGGTATCATCCACAGCCTTGACTGAAACGGCTCCGCCCTTCATATCTGTAATGACCCTGTAATTTTCTTTTAGGTCATCCAGACTGGAGATATATACCCTGGCCCCATTTTCATTGCGATAGAAAATTCTTTCACTTTCGGGGTCGCTCATCTTCAGAACATCTTCCAGAGAGATATTTCTGACGTACCAGTGCATCATTTTATAGTATTCCTGGAAAAGCGGCACGTCTCTCCAGCGTGTAAGCGTCTCATCGCTGTATTTTTTCTCAGCGTTCAGCACCGCTTTGGAAGCATCTGCAATGACTTCATTGTTGTTTACCAGGACAGACACGATACCGTTGACAGCACTGCCTGTAGCAACTGCCACGCCCGCACCTGCGACAAACTGTGTTTCTTTTGCATTGGCACCCACATAGATGCCCTTGACGGTTTCTCCGGTAAGGCTGGTTGCCCCGTCCCCCGCCACTGAAGCTTCAATGGTGCTCTGTGCGAGGTTCGTGTTCACTGTGTTCTTCTTGACCACAGTAACGCTCGTGGCCCCCACAGCTGAGTTGGCCAGAGAAACAGCCACATTGCCCGCCACATCAACTGTGAAGTCGCTGTAGTAGGATTCCAGAACAGCATTGTTGCCAACTGTTGCTTTCACGCCTTTGGCGATGTCAGTTTTGATGGTATTGTTTTCCACCAGTACGCCCACATTGCCGCTGAACGCTGAGCCCAGCAGCCCGCCGGCCACTGAGAGGCCAGCCATGATGCTGGTATCCTTGCCGCTGGTCTGGGCAAACAGATTGCCGCCTGCTTTCAGTGTGCCGTCTTTTATGTTGAGTACAGCCTGACGGTTGAACACATTAATATTGAATGCGCCGCCCAGGGCCAGGCCGCTGCTGCCAGCTGCTGCCAGAGAGGCATTCAGCATCCACGCATCATTATTGGCGCCCAGTCTGAGGTCCTTCTCTTTGGCGTTCAGTACAATGCCCTCGCCCAGAGTGGTATCTGCCACAGACTTGGAGACAATCACATTGATCACACCGGCACCGGCTTTGCCGCCGATGGCGCTTACAGCCGCCGAAGCGGAAGCTGTGCCGGAAATCAGCTGGTCGGAGACATCCGAAGTCACAGTGACATCCTTGGTGGCTTCCACAGAATTGTTCCTGCCAAGCGTTGTCAGAGACTTTGAATTGTCGACGATCACATTGACAGTGCCGCCCGCTGCCACCGTAGAACCGGTAGAGCTTGATACATTAGCGCTTCCCGAGATGGCCATCAGGTCAAAGTGCGTATCGCTGCTGATGGCAGCGCTGCCGCCTGCTGAAATCCTGACATTGTCCCCGGTCTTGCTTTCTGAGACATTCTTGGCCACGATGACATTCACCGCGCCGCCAACCGCATTATTATCCGGTTTGACTGTAGCAGATACAGCCATCGTTGCTGTAAACACCTGCATATCACCAGAGGTGCTGGCCGTCTGAGAAAAATCTCCCTGTGCATTGACAGCTGAGCCTTCCTTCGTCTCGGCGAGGACCTCGTCCCGGTCCACAAGCACGGCGACCGTCGCGCCTACGCTGGCCTTTGCAGCTGCCGCAGAAAGGCTGCCCGCGATGATCCTGGATGTGGTGCCATTGGATGCGTTCACAACCGCATTGCCATCATGGTCATTATCCTTGGCAATTTCCAGTCTGGCGTTCTTTCCCATCAGCGTGCTGACCGTATTATGGGCCACAGCTACGGCAAAGGAACCCGCCAGAGAGAGTTTGTTGTCCGAATCAATGGATCCTGACATCACAGAACCAGCAATGGCTTCTGCATACGTGTTCTGGGATGAGAAATAATTCAGCCCATCCACGGCCTGAAGCAGTTTATCGCTGCTCAGGTTAATATCCATGCTGTAACTGTCCTCATCCTCACCCTTATGGAGATCGATCAGGCCAGTATTCGCATGCTTGCGCTGTTCCTCATTCAGCTTACTGGAATCAGTCACCAGGTACCGCATATCGATCAGATTCTTATAGTCGGCCTGTGTCACAGCGATTTTTTCTGCATTGAGCTTGAAGGAACCCGCATTCACAACGGCATTATCGCCAAGGACTGCGCTGATATCATTGTTGCTGACAATCGTGGTACTGGCAATGCCCATACCCACAGAGGAGCCCTTGGACAGGCTCAGACCGCCAGCTCTGGCAGCCAGCTTGGATTTATCCGTTGCTTCAATAACAACCTTCCCGCCCTGCAGTCTTGCATGCGCGTTCACCTGTGCATGAGACTTGGCACTGCTGACCAGTACAGTGATGGCACCGCCAATGGATACATCAGATTTGGCACCGGCTACCGAGCCTGACAGGGACTGGGCCGCCAGTTTTCCGGCATAATCACCGTCCAGGTTCTGAGTCAGTTTGCTGGTTACGCTGATATCTCCCTTTTCGTTGGAGATCAGGTTCCCGGTAGCATTGACATCAGACTGGTTGCTGTTGACACTGACTGCTACGCCGGCTGCGATGGAATTGGCATGCTCTGCAAGTGACATGGAAGCCCCGGTACCCATCGTATTGAAATTGCCCGTGTTTTCCGCTGTTACTTTAATGTCTTTGTTCGCCGTGATAGCTCCCGCGGATGTACTTACATCGTGGTCAGTTACGGTGACGCCAACGGCTGCAGCAACCTGCCAGCTCGGGCTCTTTTCTTTCATCTTGTCACGGACAGCGCCCACATCAAGGCCGGTCTTGTCTTTGATCTGGTCCTCTGTTTCCTGTGTGCCTTCCTGGCCCTCGCTGCTGTTCTCGCCCTTTACGCCCATAGAACGCAGTACATTGGAAGAAACAGAGTTGCCGCCCTTGGCATCCTTGCCTCCATCCTGCTTTTTCGCGTCCAGTTTTTCGTTAATTTTGTCACCGGTCTTATTGTCTTCACTCTTTCCCAGATTATCCACATAAGACCCGTCAAGAATCTTGTTCGTTTTTTCTTCCAGTTTGTCGGCTTTTTCACCCAGCTTGTTCAGCGTGCGCGCAATGTCTGCGCCCATAGCCGTAGCAATGGCATGGGTATCATCTTCACTGTGGCTGACAGCACTCACTTGTGCTCTGCCTGCAACTGACGCGTCCTGCGTTTCTGCCCTGACCGCACTTGAAGCAATGTTGACGGCCACACTGGCACCGACAGCTGTTGAGCCACCTACAGCGAAAGAGCTGGAGTTGGTTTCTGTCTTTGCGTCCTCCTTGGCGGTGACTGTGAGGTTACCCTCTTTCTTTTCATCGCCCTCGCCATATCCGGACGTCACAATCCTGGTCCCCTTTTTGACAATAGCCTTGATATCATTGTCCAGAATATTCAGGGCTACGGATGCATCCAGGCTGAAGCCTTTGGTGTTTGTCAGATCGGTTTCACCGGCAAGGGGGTCAGAACCGGCTGCGCTGGCAATATCTTCCTTATGATCTGAAGTGGAGGACACCGTCAGCTCGCCCACATGGATCGTTCCACGGCTGCCCACCTGGGCTGATACTTCGTTATCGCCATACACCATGGAGAAGGCCGCGCCGACACCGACGCCTTTTCCTGACCCATCCTTGGCTGTTGTCTTGGAATTGTCATTCTTTGTCTCATCTGTGCCTTCCACAAAAGATACCATGATATCAGAGATATCTGCGTCAGGCATCTGGATTGTATAAATGATTTCTTTTTCGTTAGAACTGACGAGCGTGAACGCTTTTTCCTTACCACTGTCCTGGGAAGGATTGATTTCCACATCATGGACAATGCCCTTGGCATCCTTATAGGAGTAGCCGATGGCATTGACCTTTCCGCCCTTGACCTTTTCCTTGTCAATGCGGATCTCCACCAGTTCACCGGCCCGTGCGGAAAGCTTATTGTTCTCCACTTCACGTCCTTTGACAGCTACCGTTACGGCTCCGTCCTCAAGAGGTACGGAAGAGAGGGAAGCGTCAGGCGCAGGCACCTGGTGCAGGTTCTCCTGGGGGAGCAGTTCAAGCTTGATGCCTTTTTCAAAATCAATCGAAGCAGACTTCAAAGCGCCGGAAGCTGTATCCAGGATCCACTGGTCGCCATCCTGTTTGAGTTCAACCTCACCCAGTTTGGTCATGCCTGTCGTGTCAGTATAAGAGAATGTGGCCTTGTTGCCTTCAGGCAGCTTATAGCCTTCCTTAAGGGTGATATAAATCTTGGGCTGCTTGTCCGCCATATCTCCCTGACGGATGGATCCCGTGGCACCGACCCCGATGTCCAATGTGACGGTTGGCGACTTCACTGTGGTCTTGGCTTCTGAACCGCCACCCACATCCTTGTTGGCATCATTGGCCGCTTCCTTGTTCGCACTTGCGTTGCCATTGGCATCTACAGCCGCAGACGCCACATTGTGAACGCTCCGGAGCTCATTGGCTTCAACCGTCATATCGCCGAAAACGTTAACTGACCTGCCGCTGTCGGAAATCGTTGCGCTTGTCCTGGCGTTGAGCACAGTGATGGCCACTGAACCCGCAACGCCCACGTCACGCGCACCGGCACCGGAGATCGCCTGGGTATCAATGATATGGCCGGTAGCTTTTTCTTCCTCAGCTTCAAGCGCGAGGTCAAAATGATTGGTCAATGCACCGAGTGCTTCATTGGTCAGCGTCACAGCCGCCTTCTTTGCGGCAGCGCGCAGACCATCAGCGATATTTTTCTTGAAATCTGTATTGGAAAGTTTGGTAATCATGGCCTCATAGTCGAAAACAGATTCACGGAATGTGTCTGTCACATACGAAGCCATCTGGCTGAAAATGCCGTTCAGGGACTCATTCTGATAAGCATCTTTCAGGGAACTGAAAGCCCGGGTGATACGGTCCGCATTCTGTGCGGTCACACCGGGGATTTCCACATTCAGCAGCGTCTGTTTGAAGACAGCGATCGCCGTTTCTTTCAGTTTGCCCTCCGTTGCCTTACTGATGAGTTCTTTGGCCTTGTCATAGACTTTTCCGATAGAACTGGAAACACCGTCTGAGAACAGACCGGTAAGAAGGCTGAACGCTTCATCTTTCAGATATTCAATCAGGCCGTCCTTCACACTGTTAAGGACTTCCATGCCCGCATCTTTGATCTGCTTCTTCAGCTGTTTGGTGAACTCGTCCTTCAGGGCGCTCCCAATCTGTTTAAAGTCATCTGATGAGAGCTTGGCAAAGTCGACAGCCTCATTCAGGGCAGACATGAAGGGTTCAAGCAGCTTCTCCGGAAGAGAAAGCAGGCCGTTCACACTGTCCGTCAGAGCCTCTTTGGCTTTTTCATATTTTTCGGTCAGGTCACCCTTACCCAGCAGTTCCTGCAGCCCGGTTGCCTTAATCAGTTCATCCACTGTATTGGCCACAACGGGATTGAGGATCTCACCGATGAGCGAATCGGACACAAAGTCAGGCAGGCCCATTTCCTTGATGAGCTTGTTGAGATATTCTTCTACGATTTCTCCCAGCTGTTTGGCCAGGCCGTCAATATCCTCTACCTTTTCCTTGTTCTCGCCGTCTTCGGCCTTTTCAGGCTCCTTGATCTTGGTATTGGCTGCCACCTTGAGTGCAGCAGCTTCAATTTCGCCGTCGCCTGTATTGGCCAGATTATTGAGCCAGATGATGTTCACGGCCACACCGACGCCAACGCCGACATCTGAGTTGGTGGTGCTGGCATTCGCTGTCACCTTCGATGTTGTCCCGTTCAGAGCAGTTACAGCCACCAGACCGGAAGCTTTCACATTGACCCCGTTGAGGATTTCGGAGATGGCATCGTTGCTCTGCACATTGACCACCACGGCTCCGGCTACGCCAACGGTGCCTTCACCGGTCTGGGCCTTCTGGCGGCCTTTGGTGGCATTCATAATCTTACCGGCATTAATGCTCTTGGACTTGTTCTTTCCGGCAATTTTCGCCGCGCTGCCCATCAGACCGTCTGCCTGCTGGTCAGGGCTCTTGCCTTCTTTCTTTCCGCCCGAAGCACTGGCTGTAGCTGTGTTTTCCACGCCGCCCATGGCTTCAGTGGCCACGGTGACCTGCTGCGCGTCCACGCTCTGGTTCAGACGTGCGTTTGCACCGTCAAAAATGACTGATACGCCGATAGCGGCACCGACACCAACGCCCTTGCCTTTGGCAGAAGCGTCTGCTTTGATGGTATGGGAAGCATTGTTGACAGCTGAGACACTCATGGACTCGGTAAGCTGGAGCTTGTCGCTTCCAACCCTGCCCATATAGCTTTCAGCCGCTGTACCTGTCACGTCAACTGCAGCTACCGGGACGGCGGCTGTTCCGCCTGCGGCCCCTGCCTTGGCTGAAACGGTATCTTTGACTTTCTGATTGGTTGTAACAGCGATGGCCCGGATCTTATCCGCGGTATTCGCCGCAAGGCGGGTCCCGTCTGCTATGGCAGCGTAGACATCCGAGCCGTTTACAGCTACGGCAATGCCTGCGCCCACACCTGTTTTGGCCGCTTCCTCGCTGCCAGAGGCATCTGCATTCGTTTCAAAGGTGATATCCGCCTCTGAACTGACAGCAAGCTGTCCGTCAACTTTGATGTCCGCGTCCTTGTGGACCAGTGCCTTGCTGTCCATAGAGGCCACCTGCACGGAGACAGCGCCTCCGATGCCGATGTTGCCTTTGCTGTAGCCGGCTTTGCTTTCCGTCTTGGCTCCGCCCGTAATGGAGGAGCTTACGTTGACATTGCCTTCGCTGGCAACAGTGCCCTTGATTTCAGCACGGCTTTCGCTGTTGACAACAGAAACTGCAATGCCTGCGCCAAGGGATGTATCCACCTTTGAACTGTCGCTGCCACCGGGCTCAAACTCACCCGTAAAGGTGACGCTGACCTTGCTGGGGTCTTCAATATCCGCAGGCATAATAAAGGTATAGTGCGTATCATCCTGCCGGGCCATGAAAACTTCCTCGCTGTATGACCCGTCGCTGGCTTTCACAACCGCCTTGAGCGTTCCGGTTTTCACTTTGAAATTGGCATCCGGAGTGACACTGACCATCACTTTCTCTCCGCGGTCCGCATAGGGAATTTCAGGTTCCACAGAGCCGTTGCTCAGCTTGGATGCGTCCATCTTGACTTCTTTCAGGCCAAGGGTCGCTGTTACAGTCAGCTTGGCATCGCTTGCCGTGTCCTTTGGCACGGTGAAGTTCCCGTCCTTGCTGCTGGCAACCGTATTACCGCTTGCATCCTTCACTGTGACTTCAGTGATCTTATAGCCTGCCTTGGCCTTGTCACTGCTGGGCGTGACGCTTACCTCTTCGCCGGAAACAACATTTTTCTCTGACAGGCTGAAATCCTTGGCACTGTCATTCTCTCCGGCGTAGATCCCGATGCTCTTGAGCTTGAAGCTGGCACTCACCTGAATGTCGCTGTCCGCAGTCAGGCCGGGGACTGTAAAGGTATAAACGCCATCCATTTCCTTGCCGTCTTTGTCCTTGGCCTTTTTAATCCTGCTGTTGCTGTCACTGAGCTTGATCGTATGGCTCTTGCCGTTCTGGTTGTATGTGACAGTCACATCGTCAATGGCATATCCTGCCTCAGGCTTTACAGTGATCTTCGGCTCGTCGCTCTGCTTGATTTTTTTATCATGCAGTGTCACGGTACCATTCTTGGTATTGTCCGAATCCACTTTAAAATCATGGAAATCCTCTTTGAATGCACCGGTTACCACAATCTGTGAACCGGCAGGTATCCCGGAAGGATCGAGGTACCACAGTCCATCTGATTTCTGTTCAAGCTCGGCTTCCTTTTTTGCACCGCTGTCATCTGTCCAGCTGGCTTTGAGCTTGCCATCCATCTTGTACCCTTTGGAACTGTCGGGAACGGCATCGAATACATAGGAAGTGATTTTTCCATCCTCATCCTTTACCGTCTTCTTGTAGTACACATGACCGGCATAATCGGCCACTTCATTCTTCTTTTCGTCCTTGAGCGCGTTATAAGTGATCTGAATGGCATGGGGGATCACAACCTGAGCTTCCTGGGACGATACAAATGTGCTCTCCCCGCTCTCATTGGCGAAAATGAACCGGATGCGCGCCGTGGAACCTTCATCCATATCTATGTTATCCAGGTCCACAGTGTATGCCCCGTTCTGATCCACAGACAGATTCAGCGTCTTGGCTTCTCCGTATGAGTAATAGATCAGCAGAGCGCTCTGCACAGAATATCCCGTTTCCGGAGTGGCTGTGAAAGAATAGGTATACCTCTTTTTGTCATCAGCAGCCTTATACGTCACACGGCCATTTTCTGTGGCGTCCAGATACAGTCCATACTTTGTATTCACGTCAAAGCCGGACCAGTCTATGGCGTCCGGGCGCTTGATGCTGTCGTCATCCTTTTTCTCGGCACCCGAAGCACCCTCTTTGGAAACTGCCGAGCCATCCGCCACCGTACTGACATCTGTGGTTGTCTCAGCCTTGACTTCCGTTTTGCCGCCTGAAGTCACCTGAGCGCCGGCACTGATGATGGACTGGTTGTCATTCTTGGTCACCGCCACCGACACTGTGCCGGTATACTGGTTCTGTGTTTCATCGGCCTCGACATTGGCGTTACCGTCATCAATGAACTCTGCTGTCACAGTAAGTCCTGCCGATTCGTCCAGGTTTCCGGGCACATCAAAGAAATACCGTCCGTTAGCGTCTTTATTGACAACTTCCTTTTTAATCACAACGGTATCGTTCTCTACCACTGAATAAACGACCTTCAGACCACCCTGCTTGAGAAGCTTGCCTTTTTCCGGGTTGGGCACCAGGCGCAGCTTCTCACCCAGGATGGCTTTCTTAAGGCTCTTCGTGGGGTCATCCGGATCTGTCTCGTAGGTCAGTACAGCACCGCCGCTGCCTTTAAGCTCCAGATCCACATATTTCGTTTCTTCTTCCAGTTCCCTGAGTTTCTTGTCCAGTTCGCTGGATTCATCTGTCCCATTGTTGACGTCATCAATCAGCTTCTGAAGATCAACATCTTCATCTTCGTCCTTTTCCCCGAACAGATCTGCGGCCGTATCGGAAAGATCATCATCTTCCTCATCGACGTCTTCATATTCCACAAAGACTGTCACATTCTGTGCGTTGAAAACGAACGAACCATTAGCGGTCTTGATTTCGCCGGTCTTATACTCGTTCTCACCCGGGTTATAGCCCCGCCAGGTGATGGACTTTACCTTATGTCCTGGCCATGGCGTCACAACGACTTTGCCGGTGACAGCCTGGTCCGAGGAAGAGCCCTCATCCACAGTCACCTTGACTTCGCCGTATTTCTGGGCATCCTCGTCAAGTTTGACAGAGTGATTGCTGGAAGCCACTTTCTTCATGGCCTTATCCAGCTTTTCCTGAGCGCTTTCACTGGAAATCTTATCTTTGATAAACGGCCAGATGTTCTCTCTGATAACATTGATAATGGTCACCAGAGAAGATTCTCCACCCTCAACATCAATTTTCCCGGAGGATGCCCGGTTCTCCACTTTTTCATTGGCTGTTGAAAGGACCTGCGCGTCGCCGTCTGCTTTCACAACAGCATGGTCTGCCAGGACAGCTTTCACATCCTGAAGGACTACGGAAACCGCCGCATAACCGCCGGAGATGCTCTTCTGTCCCTCTCCCTTGTCGGCAATAGCGGAAGATGTGACAGTGCCGTCTGCCTCTGCCTTTACGCTGCCCTTATTGGAAATAAGGGTACCGTCAACTTTTGTGTTGACATCATTGAGCAGCACAGCCACAGCCACGGAAACCGGCAGTCCTCCCAGACCCGAATCCGCGCGGGTGGAAACCTTCTGCTCTGACTTGGCTGTCAGGGAAATGTCCTTGGCTGCCTCGATGTGAGCACCCTGGGCAACGTTCATTTCCGCTTCCGTGCTGACCACGCTGACGGCCAGAGGGAGCCCTGTTGTGGTTTTGCCATCACTGTTGTACCCAATGGTGGTTTTGATTTCAGCGTCTGCACGGACCGAACCGCGGTCAGAGCGTGTTGCCTCTTTTTCGAAATCATAGCCGGCATATACCTTGCCTGCGATATCGATGCTGGCCCTTGCTATCTTGACATTGACCACATTGACGTCCGGCAGCAGGTTGATCATACCGCCGTTCTGTTCGACCTTGGCAAGGAAAATCACGTCACCTGCTGAATAAACCGCTGCCTTGTCACCAATAACAATGGTAGCTTTATCCTGCACATTGATCAGATTCATCGCCAGGTCCGCAGCCCCGACCAATGCATCCCCTGCTTCATAGACGCCCGGAACCTTTATGGAATCTTTGTTGGCTGCAAATTTGTCCCTGAGATAGCGGTTGTACATACCGGTACCGTCAAGGGCCTCGATTTGTACCAGGTCCGCCTTGAGTGTGCCGTTGACTTCAATATTCTTGGCCTTCAGTACAAGCTTTAAGCCCTTTACATCAACGGTCGTCCCATCACTGATAACCAGCTTGTTTTCCCCGTCCCATGTGGTGTCTGTATCAATCAGCACACTTGAAAGGGCAAGGGCTTTTCCGTCCTTTGTGGTAATAATAATGTTTTCCAGTTTGCTGGAAGGCGCATTGATGATGTAATTGGTAAACGGGTTCTCCGCCACATAATGGACCTCACCGGCCTGATCCGGGGTAATTTTCTCAGTCCGTTTGTTCTGCAGATCGTCCGTCAGGCTTTCTATATCTTCGGCAGTGATCTGCAGTTCGTGGGCATTCGGGCCTACGAGGTGCATATCCGTCTCACTGCCATATGCGCGTTTTTCATCTTCCGTATCTGCATGGAGCGTACCAGTAAGATGCAGATGATCATTGCCTTCTTTGCCGTTCACTGTTACCTTTTTCACAGCATCTGAAACAGCAATGTCCACGCTCATATCATTGATGCCCGCACCAAGGTCGACGTCCACGCTTCCCATGGGCGCAGTGTCTTTTCCCTGGTTGAAGACTGTTACCGTGTCATTGTCTTCACCGGTTGCAATGGTGATGCCCTGTCCGGCTGTCCGCACATCAAGCTCAACCGTGTCCTTACCTGCACCGGTGCTCACATTAACAGTGCCAGTAGCTGAATTATCCACTACTTTTACTGTATCGCTGCCTTCATCTGTGGCGATCACGGCAGAGCCGCCGGCTTCCACGCTGGAAGTCACCGTGTCGTCTCCAAGTCCTGTGTCTATCTCAACCTTGCCGTCCCCGACGGTGGCTGTGACTGTATCGTTGTCATTGCCGGTACGGACAGTGGCCTGTGCTCCGCTGCCTGTCGTCACTGTCACTTGGTCCTCGCCGTCTCCTGTGGCGACAGTTCCCTTGGCGCCATCTGTCAGCGTGGCTGTGACAATATCATCCCCGGCACCGGTGGCAATGCTGGCCGTTGCATCTTTTCCTGCTTCAACCGTCACTGTATCTGCTTTCTGGGTGCCGTAATAGTCCAGTCTTCCTTCGGTGATGCTGATCTTGCTGCCTGTCCCGATCGTTATGCCCATGATCCGGACAGGTATGCCTTTAATGGTGATGTTTCCGGCAACGCGGGCTGAACCGTCGGCTTGCAGTCCATCATCCCCGGCATCTTCTGCTACCAGATCAACAGCAAAATTCTCACCGTACTCTTTTCCTTCTTCTTTCTCAATGCTCACATCGCCTTCGTAGGTTGTTTCTTTATTCAGTTTGATGGTGATGCGTTCATTCAGAAGGCTGGATTTCATTTTATCCAGAATCATCTGCTGCAGCGTGGTAACTTTTTTCTCGCTGTCCGCTGTCTCAGCGCCCAGCACAACCGGGGCATCAGACCTGTAAGTCGGTGCAATGCCAAGTTCAGCTCCGCTTACAGTCTCTTCCTCTGCTTCTGGTTCCTTTTCTGAGGCACCTTCACTGTCTTCCCCGGCTGTTTCCACCCAGGCTGCGCTTTCCAGAGTTTCCCCGTTTTCCTCATCCGCTTCACTTCCGGTAACCGGGGTGGCTGCAGCAACAACTGCAATTTTCAGATCTTCTGCCGTCCGCTCAGCCTGCTCCCCGGTCTGTTCAGAACCATTTCCCGGTTCATCCCCGGACACAGCTTCTTCCTGGACGGGATCTTCATCTGCCTCCACTGCGGCTTCGACGGTGGCAAACTCTGTCACATCAGAAGCAGTTTCCTCTGTCACTTCCTCTGACGCGGACTCTGCCAGTTCAGCAGGGGCTTCTTCTGCCTCTTCAACAGGTTCTTCCTCTGGAGCGGACTCTGTCACTTCAGCAGGAGCTTCCTCTGCTTCTTCCACAGGTTCTTCCTCTGGAGCAGACTCTATCACTTCAGCAGGCGCTTCCTCTGCCTCTTTCACAGGTTCTTCCTCTGGAGCGGACTCCGTCATTTCAGCGGGAGCTTCCTCTGCCTCTTTCACAGGTTCTTCCTCTGGAGCGGACTCCGTCATTTCAGCGGGAGCTTCCTCTGCCTCTTCAACAGGTTCTTCCTCCGGGGCGGACTCTGTCACTTCAGCAGGGACTTCCTCCGCCTCCGTTTCTGTGGAAGCTGTGCCTTCTTCAACAGGAGCCTCCTGTTCTTTTTCCGTATCTGCCGCAGGCACATTTTCTCCATCAGAAACTGCTTCTTCCAGGATTTCCCCGGCTGGTGCTTCTTCCGTTGTGGCCTCTTCTGTCTCAGCGGCAGAAACCATTTCCGTTGTGGAATCTTCTGCTGTTTCCGTGACGGTGACTTGGACCTGTGCGGGATCCTGTGAAATGACTGCATCCGTCACAGGAGAGGCTTCCTGATGATCAGGGATCTCTTCCTGTTCTGTGTCTTCCTTGTCAGTGGACACAGCTGCGGGAACAGAAACAACAACGGCTGCCACTTTCTGGGCCACAGCCACAGCTGCCCTGACTGCAGGTTCCTGCGAGGGAATATTCTCCGCAGTAAGCACGTTTGCCTCAACAGCGGGTCCTGCTGCAGCAGGATATCCTTCATTTTCTGTAAGATCCGTTTGGGCAGTCTCTTCTGCTGCCTCCATCTCCGGACCTGCTTCGTTTGACACGGCATCTTCTGCCGCTTCCTGCCCATCAGCAGGAAAGTTCTCCTTCGCCGGAGCATCAGGCACAGCCGTTTCCGTTTGTGCTTTCTCTTCTTCAGAAGCTGATGTATTATCTGCTTCTGCCTCTGACAAACCGGCAGGCAAATCAGCCCCTTCGTTCAGGGGCTGATTCTCTGTTTCTGAGTTTACCGTTAAACCTTCTGCAATCGCTCTAGAGAGACCGGGGAAGAAATCCCCGGTTGAACTCATCACGAGCGTTAATGTCAGGACGGTTGCGATAATCCTTTTGATCAGGGACGTCGGAATGCTGTTCATTATGATCCCCCATCTTTAAAGACATTGAGGAGCATCCTTTCAAGCTTTGGCCATGTGCCGGGCTTACCTCATCAATTGGCAAGCTTCAAAGAATTCTCCAGGTCGCTGGTCTGATGTTCTGTATCACCCAAGGCTGCATATACCTGGGCTCTCTGATAATAAGCCTGTGCCAGTTCGTATCCGTGATCAATGCATGTCGTGTAATCTTTGAGTGCTTCTTCCAGATGGCCCAGAGCCGCATGGCTGACTGCGCGGAAATAATAAACTGCATCGTTGACAGTGGCATCTGCTTCAGCACTGCCTTCTTCTCCATCTCCGATCAGGGCCGTAAAATCAGCTATGGCAGCTTCATAATCTTCGGACTGCATATGGCAAATTCCGAGGTTATACTGTGCGTCCGCAACATAGGGCTCAGTCTCAACGGATTTTGCAAAATCCGCCGCACCATTGGTCCAGTCCTCGGTCATAAGACGGCAGATGCCGCGGTTGTAGTACAGTCCGGTGAAAGTTCCGCCCTTTTCCTCACAAAGATTAAAGGCTTCCACTGCTGCGGCATAATCGCCGAGATTCATGCGGCAGATTCCGATATTATACTGGGCGCCGGCAGCAAACGTTTCGTTTTCCGCGTAAGCCCCGAACGCTTCTATGGCTTCTTCGTACTTGCCGTTTTCCATCCGGTAAAGGGCCGACTGGAAACCAGCTTCCTGATTTTCAGCACCTGCACCTGCCGCAAACTTGTCATAGGCTGTCTGGGCCGCTTCCATATTCCCGTCGGCCTCGTAAAGCTGCGCCACAGTTTCATACATGGCTGAATCCTGTGTCAGTTCCACATATTTTTCCAGGTTCTCCACTGCTTTTTTGAATTCGCCCTGCGAAGTATAAATCTGTGTCCTGACCAGATAGGCGTCTGCCAGGTCCGGCTGAATGGTCAAAGCAGCATCCAGTCCCAGAAGTGCGGTATCATTATCCTCCTCAATCACATCGATACATGCCTGTTTGAGGAGCAGGTCCGCATACATGACTGGGTTCGTCTGAGGATCACAGTATGCGAAGCTGATATGAAGGTACTTCCTTGCCGTTGCATAATCTTCTTTATTGATTGCATTTAAGGCAAGGGTGTAAGTCGCGTCCAGCTTCTGGTTCAAATCTGCTGCGGGTGCAGTGCTTTCACCCAAAGCATAAGCCGCGGTCAGGATCACGCATACCGTGAGCATAGTGGCAAGGAATCGTTTCATATAGTTCCTCCTGGATTTCTTTGCCTTGAATCCGTTCAGTTCAAGGCGTTGTAATATGAATTTCCTTGAATACATGTCCTAAGGCAGGGGCACGAACACCCCGGTCCCTGCAACTTCTGATATGTATCTTCTACTTGATACGCACATTTCCCTCTGATGTCTGTCGATTTCATAAAAAATGATTCTTTATGGCAGATTAGGCCAGCTGAAGGATGCCGGCCATGACGGAAAAAGCGTTCAGAATAGATTCGTTCATACCGGATATGGCATTCTGCTTCAGAAAAGGAGTACTGCATATACTGCCAGATAGACGTAATGACAGCCGTTCCTGCCCGACCTTTATTCCTTTGTCAGGGGGGGCCATCTGCGCAGCTCTACAGCCTGCTGCAACATATTATTCCGATATATAGAAATTATATCATAACACCAGCAAAAATGAAGTATTCAGCAGAAAATATCTTTATCATCCTGAAATAAATCAGCCTACTTTTACAGCCCCGCCCAGCGTCCCGTGTCGCCCCCTGGATAAGTGTCCCCGCTCACTCTGTACATCCTTCCACGGGATGCGCCTCATCTGCACAGAATGAGCCATCTTTCCACACAAACAGGCCATTTGAGACCCGGTCCGTTTCAAAGGGCCCCGCTACGCAGATGTTTCTCTGACCCGGGCAGCCTTTATTGCTCCACTTGCTTGCCATGATAGGACAGACACAGCATCGTCAGATCGTCAAACTGCTCTGCTCCCTTTACAAAATGATCCACAGCGTTCTTTACATTCTTTAAGATCTGATCCGGTCCTGAGGACGGTTCCGTATCCAGCGCATCGATGAGCGCTTCAAGGCCAAACATCTGTCCTTCTGCATTTGTGGCTTCCGGGACCCCGTCTGTATACAGGAACAGCTTATCTCCCGGGGACAGGTGAAACTCATACTCCCTGTACCTGGCCGTATCAATGCCTCCGACAACAAAACCATGCTTGTTCCGTATCAGTTCAAAGTGACCTTTTTCAGCCCAGTAAACAGCAGGGTGTTCGTGTCCCGCATTGGCAGCCGTCATGTTTCCTGTGCTGATCTCCAGAATACCCAGCAAGACAGTGACAAACATGCCCACCTGGTTATTTGAACAGAGTGCTTCATTGGTTTTTGCCAGAATCTCACCAGCTGAACGCCCCAGCATGGCGCAGTTCTGTAAAATCACTTTGGATATCATCATAAACAGTGCAGCCGGTACCCCTTTGCCGCTGACAGCCGCTATAACAACACACAAATGGTCTTCATCAATCAGGAAATAATCATAGAAGTCACCGCCGACTTCCTTTGCAGCATCCATGCTGGCAAAGATGTCGAACTCTTTTCTTTCGGGGAAGGGTGGAAAAACATGGGGCAGCATGGAATTCTGAATTCCGGTTGCCATGTGAAGTTCAGTTCCCACGCGTTCTTTTTCCGCTGTGATCTTTCGGATATGATCCTCACGCTCTGTTATCTACTTCTCCATGTCCGCCATGACAAGGCTCAGATTTTCAATCTCATTGCCAGTATGGATATCCAGGTCTGAAAAAAACGAAGCATGGTGGTCCTGCTGGTGGTTGGTATAGGACACAGCTGCCTGAGCAATCCGGTTGATCGGCAGGATCATTTTTTTGCGGATGTGCCTGGTGAGGAAATAAATCATGACTGCAATGGCAGCCGCCAGGGACAATGCGATCCGTATGGCATAATCCAGCATTTCCGTGAATAACGTTTCTATCGTCACGTCTACCAGGACAAAAGCAACGGTTTCTCCGGATTTGTTCTTTACCGGAACACCCGCTGTACACATCCAGCCATATTTTTCCATATCGCTGACATCATAGAGCATCCCTGTGCCGTCCCATGTCAGGAACTTTTCTATCTCTTCTGCACTTACTTCCTCCCACTCACCGATTCCAAAATGATTCTCCTGCTGAGGGTCCACAAAATACACAAGGGCATTTGTCTCCCGGTCATACATTCCAAGGTAAACACCGTCCACTTCACCGGAATCAATAAATGTTTTCATCATCCAGTACAGTATAGCCTGTGCACTTTGCTTTGAGTTATCCACTTCCGAGAAGAAGGCAGCGTATTCATCCGTGCCCGTTTTGGCCCGTTCCTCATCCGTCATGCTGTGGTAAATGCTCATCACCTATTCGGCCAGACCCACAGAATCGGCACTGCCGCGAGTCACCGACATATGGGCATAATTGGCAATATCAAATGCGTGACGGGTGTACTGCCTTATCAGGGAGCCGGTATAAATGCTCAGGCCGATTACCAGTGCCACAATAATCAGAATCACGCCGGAAACGATTGCAAGTCTTGCCGTTTTTACAGACAGGGAATGCCGTTTTTTCTCAAATTCTGTCATTTCGTTATATGTCTTAGCCATATTCTTTTCTCCTTTGCTGTAAATCCCTGTTCTGCTGCTCTGGGTATGTTCAGGCTCTGACATTCCCACCGAATGCATGAAGGCAGGCTCCCGCATTCTTTCTGGTCCGGTCATGAGGTGTTTTTGTTAGAGCTATTCTGGATTATTCCAGAATAGCTCTCTTGTTTGTCATAATATTG
>CAMNGW010000003.1 GCA_946538615.1 uncultured Clostridia bacterium | reverse complement strand
GCAAGCATCTTTTCACCCAGCAGCTTCCCTATGGCTTCGATGAAGTAGAAATCCGCATAATTCATCTGGATATGGCGCCCTTGCAGGTCGTGGTAGGCGCTTGTACACTTCGTAAAGACCGCAGGTGTTGCCTCCGTCCAGTCCGTGCATGTCTTCTCCTGCTCAACAAGAAGGTGCATGGCCGCCTCGTAATACGTCCTGCCCTCCTCGTCACTCAGGCAGCGGCTGAGCTCCAGAAGACCTGAGGCTGCGATGTTCCCGGCAGCATTGTCCCTGATATCCGGATCCGGCACCTGACGGAAATCGCACCTGGGCACGCCGTCCCAGGTCTGACTGATAAAGTAGTTCGCCACACGCTTTGCCGTATCCAGATATTCCTTTTTCCCTGTATGAATGTAACTGAGTGTGAACCCGTACAGGGCCCACGCCTGTCCACGGCTCCAGCTCGAACCCGATGCACAGCCCTGTCCGCCCGGGTTCTCGAGAAAATCTCCGGTCTGAGGATCAAAAATAACAATATGGTTGCAGCTCCCGTCGGGACGCACAAACGCTTCCATCGACTTGTCGGCATGCTTCATCGCAATCAGGCAGAACCTTGGGTCTCCCGTCACTTCAGATGCCCAGTAAAGAACCGGAAGATTCATCATACAGTCTATGATTGCCCAGCCTTCCTGTCCCTTACCGTTCCATGCCCGGATAAAACCGTTAGGATTAAAGCGCCCGGCGAGCAGGTCCGCCGCGAACATCGTCCTGTCATAGCTGTCCTGGTTCCCTTCAAGCGCATAGCGCACACCGGAATGGATCAGCCACATGAACCCCACATCGTGGCTGAGACGCTTGAAATCGCGCATGGCATCATCCAGCATGTGCTCGGCGCGCACAGCTTCTTCCCTGTATAATTCCTTGCCTGTCATCAGGAACATCTGCCACATGCTTGCGGGCCAGAAACCATTCGTCCACCAGCCAATCGGGTTTTGCTTCCACTGTCCGTTTTCCGTGGTATAAGGTATGTAGTCAACTTCGCGGGCCTTGCGGACACCATAGGCCATTTTGCTGTCAAGTTTTTGGGCCATTTCCCGGACCCACCCGAGCCGCTGCGGATCTGAAGCAACTGCTTTTACGAAGTCAAATGCCATGTTTTCTCCTCCTGGAAAGCTAATCTTGGGCACCGTTTATCCTTTTACTGCGCCGATCATGACGCCCTTCACAAAGTACTTCTGAAGGAAAGGATAGATACAAAGGACAGGAACCGTCGTTAGAATAATGGTCGAGTACTTGATGGTCTCTGCAAAATCATCCACCTTGTCCGTCTCGGTCGCCGACGCATTGAGAAGGTTCGAATTGGCAATGAGAATGGACCTCATGATGTTCTGGATCGGCAGCTTATTGTTGTCCTGAAGGTAAATGCTCGCCGGGAACCATGCGTTCCAATGCCCAATGCCGTAATACAGAAGAAGCACTGCGATGGTCGGCATAATCAGGGGCAAAGTGATGCGGAAGACGATCACCAGATCATTCGCCCCGTCCAGATAGGCGGACTCGTTCAGGCTTTCCGGAACTGCCTGAATCGCTGTTCTGCAGATAATGCAGTTGTACACACTGATCGAACCGGGAAGGATCAGTGTCCATAGTGTATTATACAGTCCCAGAGAGCGGATGTTAAGGAAAATCGGAATCATGCCGCCGTTGAAGAACATGGTGAACATAATCAGGAACTGGATCACAGGCTTGAACAGCACATTTTTGGATGCCAGGAAGTACCCTGTGAAGAGGGTCAGGATGATATTGAGCGGAAGGGAAACAGCCAGCACGATCAGAATGTTCTTATAGCCGCTCAGAAGCAGGGGATGGGTAAAGGCGAGCCGGTACGCACTGGTGGTGAACATGTGCGGGACAAACAGGACCCCCTGGTGCGCCGACAGGTACGAGGTCGCGGTAAAGGAGGCGACAAGACAGTACCAGATCGGATAGAGCGTCAAAAAGCACAGAAACACCAGGAAAAAGCCGTTTACCAGAGAAAAAACCCTGCTCCCCACAGATTCCTTGATTCGGTTATTGGTTTTGGTCATCTCATTCACCCCCTCAGAACAGGCTCGACTCGGTTGTTCTGCCGCTGATGAAATTTGTCAGAAGCAGGAAGACAACATTGACAACAGTATTGAACAGGCTGACTGCGGTTGAAAGTGAATACTGCGGCTGGCCTGACGTTGCACCGAGTGAAATGCGGTACGTGTAGGTCGAGAAGACATCGGCAACTTCATACGTCGTCGGCTGGTACATCAGCAGGATCTTCTCATAGCCCACATTGAGGATGCTTCCCATGCGCAGGATGAAAAGAATCGTGATGGTGGGCAAAAGCCCCGGCAGGGTGATGTGGAGCATCTGCTGGAAGCGGTTCGCTCCGTCAATCCTCGCCGCCTCATACTGTTCCTGGTCGATCCCGGACAATGCGGCCAGATAAATGATTGAGTTCCAGCCAATCCCCTGCCAGATATCAGAGATGACATAAATCACCCTGAAGTACCTTGGGTCCTGCAGCCAGTTCTGCTTGGTCCCGCCAAAGAAGGCTACAATATCTGACACAAGTCCATTCTGCTGACAGTAAATCTTAATCAGCGAGCAGAGTACAACCAGCGAAATAAAATACGGCATGTACGTGATTGTCTGCACGGTACGCTTGAACTTTGAATTTTTGACTTCGTTGAGCATCAGCGCAAGGACGATTGGCGCAGGGAAACCAAAGAGTATGGTCAGGGCCGAAATGGTGAAGGTATTGCGCAGAAGGCGGAAAAAATAAGGGTCGTTAAAGAAATGTTCAAACCAGTACAGACCTACCCATGGGCTTTTTTCAATGCCTCGGGCAACTTTGAAATTTTTGAAGGCAATCTGAATGCCGTACATGGGCTTATAGCAGAACAGAAAAAGATAGACAAGTACCGGAAGGATCATAAGGTACTTGTATTTGTTATGGCTGAAATCACGGACGATTTTCTTTCCCAGCGACAGCCGCTTATAGTGCGCGTTCGTGACAACCTTCTGTTTTCCCATGGGTGTGTCCCCCTTTTCAACCTGTTACAACGCAAGCGGTGGAGCGAGCTCCACCGCTTGCGGGCAATCAGGACCTGTCAGAAAAGCCTGGCAGATTGTCCTGTTCTTATCATTAACGGGACAGATAACGGTTATAGCAGTCCTGGCGGATCTGGAGTACACGGTCTGCATGATACTGATCAAGGCCCGCAATGTACGCGTTCCACTCTGCATCATCATTGACATCTTTATTGCCAACCAGGAAATTGGTGCACTGTTCAACAACATAGGTGCCGAGGTTTGCGGTGTACAGGTCCAGTTCATCAGCTTCCTCGGTCGTGAAGGTCACGCCCGTGGGCCACTTGTGACCAGAAGTGATCTGAAGGACTTTGTCCATCTCGTTGGTATCTCTTCCCATACCGAGATAGAACCACGCATCATTGGCATCAATGGAAGCCTGTGAATTCTTCAGGTACAGCAGGTTTGTGGCCTGGATGCATGAGCCGGACCAGGTCGTTCCGTTATACTTAATCATCGGATCGTTGGACTTGTCATCGGCTACCAGAGGTGTCCACTTGGGAAGACCGGTTGTCTCATCCATGACCCAGCTGTCTCCCTCAACGCCATAGTTCCAGAACAGGAAGCCTTCAGCGGTATAGGCATAGTCCAAGGCACGCAGGCACAGCTTCATGGTTTCTTCGTCTGCCGTCTTGGTGATGACACCGGTGACAGAACCGATGCCTGAGCCGCCGAAAATGGAATAAAGGGAACCATCGTCAGCAGTGGGATAAGGAATGCCGATCCACGGCCGTCCGTTGCCATTTGCTTCCATTTCATTGTTCCAGTTGTTCATCTGTCCCATAGAAGTCATGGCAATGCCGCAAAGACCTGTCTCAACCTTTGTTTTGACAGTTGTGTCGTCAACCGTGAGAAGGTCGGTATCCACAAGACCTTCCTTATAAATGCCAGAGAACCATTTCAGCCATGCACGGTACTCATCCGTGGTCTGTGCAAGACCGACTTTGCCATCGTCCACATAGAACAGATAGCCAGCGTTGAGGTTGCCATAGCCGCCAAACGCGCCGGACAGGCCCATCTGGGAAAAGCGGGAGCCGAAGCATGCGGTGAAGATCGCACCATATTTTTCTTTGAAAACGCGGATCACATTTTCAAATTCAGAAATGGTCTTCGGAATTTCAAGGCCGCATTCTTCCAGCCAGTCCTTGCGGACAACAGGCCCCTGATAGGAATCGTTCCAGCCGCCGTCTTCACGGAAGAAGCCAAAGGCATAATAGCGTCCATCGTCTGTCTTCATGGCCTTATCGTAAGCAGGGTTGCTCTGCAGGAAGGCATAATAGGCAGGTGCATATTCCTGAATATAAGGTGTCAGATCCCAGATCACCTCATCATCAAGGTACTGTTGGGCATTGTCCATGAAGTACGCTTCCATGATGTTGGGCAGGTTGGCAGGATCAGCCATCAGCGTATTGGTAAACGTGGCACCATTGGCGCCGGTGGTGGGCAGGACCCATTCAATGTTGATACCAATCTGCTTGGAGATGTTGACATGGAAAGGAGAATCGTGCCAGTCGGCAAAATCCGTATGGATGTTGTGCGAATCCTGGGAGTACCAGGTTATCGTTTTGTCACTGCCCAGAGGATAAACATCTGCGCCGGACTTGAGTTCCAGGGCAAAAGCCGAGGTGGCTGCAAGTACAAGACATACAGACAGAACCAGCGAGAAGAGCTTCTTCATAAAGGTTACCTCCTTCAATATTGGCATTCCGGACGGCCGGAGTGCTGAGATGTAAACGCACGGAAAGTTTCCGATATACGCATTATACAGTTTGCCATCTGTTTCACCATTGCATTATGAATACTGTATATTGCAATAATATCAGTTTTGTTGTTTGATCCGACTGATTTTATCCCTTATTTTATAAATTTTGCCCAATTAGGCTGGACAAATTGCCAAGTCTGTGTGACAATCTGCACAGGGGTGATGATCTTGCCTTTACAGATTGTTTCAAACACCTGCAATTTTTCTCACCATCAGAGCCGGGCTGCCACATCCAATTTTCTGATCCATACGCATAAGTGCTATGAACTCTATTATTTTGTCTCCGGAAACCTTGTGTTTCTCTATGACGGAACCGAGTATACGCTCTCGCCGCACACGCTCCTCCTTATTGCCCCCTCTGTGCTGCACGGCATTCATGTACAGTCAGAATTGCCCTATGAACGTTACACGTTCCACTTTGTACCTGCTTTTTTCGCCAAAGAGCGTCAGGAAAAAATCGTATCTATTCTGCCTTCTCTGGAATCTGTGCGTTCAGGGACTGCAACACTCCCTTTTATGTTTGAAAATGCTGATCGGCTCCATATCCAGTCCGACCTTGATGACATTCTCGCCCTGTCCGGCCGGGATGAAGCCTCTCAGCATTTTCTCTGTCCGGTCCTGCTCGAGTCCCTACTGATCCGGTTATATATTGCCGTATCCGATGCCTCCCGGCCCCTTCCGTCTTTTCCGCAGCATGACCCGCCGGGACTTGGCGGCGTCCTGGACTATATCCGCCGCCATCCCAGTGACAAGATCACGCTCGATTCACTTTCCGAACAGTTCTTTCTTTCACGTTCCCAGCTCAATAATCTCTTCAGGAAATACTTCCATACAAGCGTCATGAATTATGTGACCACCCAGCGTCTGTCTTATGCCCAAAAACTGCTCATCAGCGGGATGTCTGCCTCCGAAGTTGCACTGACTGTCGGTTATACGGACTATTCAACCTTTTACCGTTCCTATACAAAGCATATCGGGCACCCGCCTGTCACTGATAAAGGAACGGGCCCCCGCGAACATGATGTCGGATGGACAAGTGAAATCTCTTTTGCTGATCGCTTTGCCTCTTTTCCGGCCAGCGACACACTCTCGGCCACCGAGCTCCCTGACATCAGCTTCAGCAACAACGCCTATGATCCCCTGGAATAAAAACATATCTGTGCAATGGAGGAAAACACCATGCGTATCCTGCAGCATATCAACGATTCCTGGCTCTTTGTGCACCGGGCAGACTGTGACCCTGCCTGCATTCCGGAAGATGGCACGCCCGTAACTCTCCCTCATTCCTGGAACGCTGTAGATGGACATGACGGGCATGCTATCCACATCGCCAGCGAAGACTGGTCGCAAGGGGATCTGTCCGGCAAGCCGATGAGCAAGTATGACCGTGGCACTTACTGGTACTACCGTATGTTCCGCACGCCCTCCCAGCCGCTTCCCGGCGGCAGGGTTTACATTGAAGTCCCCGCTGCAGCCCTTATGGCCACCGTTTATGTCAACGGGCAGAAAGCAGTCTACCATGAAGGAGGCTTCTCTCTTTTCCGCGCTGACATCACGGCGCTGTGCAACACGGATGATGACAATCTCCTGGCCATCTGTGTAAGCAACGAATACGCTTCCAACGTTTATCCACAGCATGCTGACTTTACCTTCTACGGCGGCCTTTACCGCGGCGTGAACCTGATCAGTGTCCCTGATGCCCATTTTGATCTTGATTTCTACGGTGCCCCGGGCGTCATGGCAACGCCAAAGCTCCTGAAAAACCATGAAGCTGTTCTTGATATCCGCAGTTTTGTAAAGGGATGTGATGAAAATAACACCATTTTCTATACCCTCGAAGATGAAGAGGGTCAGGAAGTCGCCAGCGCCTGTGCAGACCCCTCAGACACATCCGTTCAGCTTCTTCTCACCTCACCCCTGCTCTGGAGCCCGGACGCCCCTCACCTCTATCTTCTGACTGCGTCCCTTCTGCGGCGCAATGAAGTCATTGATGAAGTGTCTGTCCACACGGGCATCCGCACCTTCTCCGTATCGCCCTCCGACGGATTTTTCCTCAACGGGCGTTCCATGCCGCTGCGCGGTGTGTGCAGGCACCAGGACAGGCTCTACCAGGGCAATGCTTTGGCCACCGAGGACCACTATGAAGATGCGCTCATCATCAAGGAACTCGGCGCCAACGCCATCCGCCTTGCCCACTACCAGCACGCGCAGGCTTTCTATGACGCCTGTGATGAACTGGGCTTTGTGGTCTGGGCCGAGATCCCCTTTATCACCATCATGTCCGAAGATCACAGAGCGCACGAAAACTGCATCAGTCAGATGAAGGAGCTCATTTACCAGAATTACAATCATCCGTGTATCTGTTTCTGGGGACTGTCCAATGAGGTCCTTCTGGCCGGGCAGAGTTCTGAACAGCTCATCGAGAACCACCGTGACCTGGAGAGGCTCGTCAAATCCATTGATCCGACAAGGCTCACCACCCTTGCCCATGTGGCAAACACGCCCGAGGACAGTGCACTGCACGAAATCACGGATGTTGAAGCTTACAACCACTATATGGGCTGGTACGTGGGAAAAATGGAGGACAATGGCCCCTGGCTGGACAAGTACCACCAGGCTCATCCTGAGAGGTGCCTGGGCGTTTCCGAATACGGCTGCGAGGGCATCATCTCCTTCCACTCCGCCAACCCTGAAAGCAGGGACTACTCTGAAGAGTACCAGGCCCTTTATCATGAGGAGCTTGCCCGTGTTTTCGCCAGTCGGCCTTATATCTGGGGCAGTTTCCTGTGGAACATGTTTGATTTCGGTGCTGCGGAACGCAACGAGGGCGGCGTCGCCGGCCGCAACAACAAAGGTCTGGTTACCCTTGACCGGAAAATCAAAAAGGATGCCTATTACATTTATAAAACCTACTGGAACGCTGACCCCATGGTTCATATTTGTGGGAAACGTTACGCTAAGCGTGCAGGAGATACCACGCTTGTGCGCATATACTCCAACCTGCCTGAAGTTGCCCTGTACGTCAACGGCAGGCTGCACAGCGTCATGGCCGGTGACAAGGTTTTTGTTTTCAGCGTTGCCCTTAAAGACGGAAAGAATCAGATTGTTGCCCGCGCAGGCAGCTGTTCAGACAGCACCTGCCTTGAAAAAGTCACAAAAGAACCGGAGATTTATACCCTTCCCTTCGTCAGGGAGCGCAATGAAAAGAAAGCCGGATGGATCCGGGACGCCGAAGGCCAGGACCTGCAGGATCTTCTGGGACATCCGGAAGGGTTTTACAGCATCTATGACACCATCGGATGTCTTGCTTCTTCTGACAGGACAAGTGCTTTCCTTCAGGAAGTCCTCTGCGTGCTCATGAAAGCAGAAAAAAGTCAGATGGATCTGAACAGTAAGCGTTTTGAACGTTTTAAGGATGTAACGCTTGAACAGATGCTGAAAACACACAATGATCCCAGACTGAATGCGGGCATTAACCGCCATCTGACCCTGATTCCCAAGCCGTGATCCGTCATAAAAAGAACACTTCCAGGGATATTGCCTGGAAGTGTTCTTTTATGGACGGCAGGTCCCGGGGCCATACAATTCTCCGGGAATACGTTTTTTCTTCTGACATTGTCCGGGCATCACAGCACCTGCAGCATTTCCTTGTCCACTTTACGGTAGAACAGCACAGAAATCACAAGAGATACTGTCTCTGCGATCACAAAGCTCCACCAGATGACCCCGACATCATGTGTCAGCATGCTCAGAAGCCATGCAGAAGGGATCAGAACAAGAAGCTGGCGGCAAAGCGAAACGATCAGGGAGTAGGTTCCCTTCCCGACCGCCTGAAAGACAGTGGAAAGTATGATTCCGCCGGCTGCCATGAGGAAACACAGGCATATGGTGCGCAGTGCGGGAACGCCCATGGCTGTAAGCGCCGCATCCCCGCCCTCCTGTTCAAAGAGGGAGAGCAGCGTTTCCGGTATGATCAGAAAGGCCAGCATGCCAATGCCGAGAATCACTGCAGCATAGATCAGACAGACCTTGACGGACTCATACACCCGCGCTTTGAGCCTCGCTCCGTAATTATAACCCACTATAGCCACCATTCCGTTGCTCAGGCCAAAGACGGGCATAAAGACAAAGGACTGCAGTTTGAAGTACACGCCAAGTACGTTCACGGCCACAGAGCCATAGGCGACAAGGATGATGTTGAGCAGAACATTCATCACCGAGGAAATAGCCTGCATGACAATGCTCGGAATCCCCACTATGAGAATATCTTTTATGCTCTGTTTCCTCAGGCGGAACTCCCGCAGGATAAGCTTCAGTTCAGTATTCTTATGCTGATTAAGGAGAAAGCCCACCGTCATGCTCACCCACTGTCCGATCACAGTCGCCACTGCGGCCCCCAAAGCTCCCATGCGCGGAAAGCCAAGGTAGCCAAAGATCATGATCGGGTCAAGGATGATATTCGTTAACGCTCCGCTCAGCTGTGTTATCATGGAAAGCGTTGTATTTCCTGTGGACTGCATCATGCGCTCAAAGACTACAGACATGAACACACCAAAACTGAAAGTACATACTGTTCCCAGATAAGCGTACCCGTATTCACACACTACGGGAAGCACATCCGCTTCAAGACCGGCAGCGAGCCCAGAAAAGACAGGTGTAGCAAAAAAGATTCCAAATACAACAAACAGCAGACACGCGCATACTTCAAGGAATATGCCGTTCCAGGCTGCTGAGCGGGCTTCATCTTTGCGCTTTTCACCCAGTCGCCGGGAAATCAGGCTGTTGATGCCTGTACCCAGACCAACGCTGGCCGCAATCATGAGCATCTGCACCGGCATAGCCAAAGAAACAGCCGTGAGAGCATAAGGGTCAAAACGTGCCACAAAGATGGAATCCACCACATTGTACAGTGCCTGTACCAGCATGCTGATCATAATGGGCACTGATATTTTCGGTACCAGTTTTGTCATCGGCATGCTGCCCAGCATCCTTGAACGTTCATTCTGGGTATTCGACATATTTACCTCCTGTAAAACCCATTGGGGACCGTCCGTCAAAGACGGACGGTTAGCCATTATACACACAGAAGGAAAACAATCAACTGTACTTCAAAGAAAAAGAAGGACCGGTCAGTGACATTCACGCCTGAAAAAAGCCAGTTCACGTGCCATGGCTTTTTCCCTCTCCTCATTTCTGAAGCCATGTCCCTGTCCTTTGACGACGACAAATTCACAGGAGCGGAACCTGTCGCGTGCCCGCTCGGAGTACCGCAGCGGTACGATCTCGTCCAGGTCCCCATGTTCAAGAAGTACCGGCCCTGTATACTTTCCTATGACATCGTAGATATCAAAGGATACGGCATCCTTATGATATTTCCTTCCGATCACAGCATTCATCACATGGATCGTTTCGGGAAAGTTCCCATCCGGATCAGCCCGCTTTTTGGCATCATCCTGGAGCACGTAAGCAGGAAATTCCAGGACAAGGCCCCGGATATCATCAGGCCGTTGGGCTGCCGCATAGGAGGACACAAAGCCTCCCTGACTGGCACCCCATAAAAAGATATCAGGAAAATCAGGGAGAAAATAGTCAATCACACAATTGAGATCCTCTGCCTCTGTAAGAACAGACATATCCTGCAGCTTGCCATCACTTTTTGAACCTGCCCCTCCCCCGCAGAAATCCAGGCAGAACGTGGCGAACCCATGCGCAGAAAAATAGTCTGCAAAATCCTGGTTGCCCAGATGGCACCCGTTGAAGCCATGGGAAAGAATAATGAGCCCAGGGGCCCCTTCTGGCACCTGAAGCACCCCGTAAAGACGGCCAAGCGAAGCCGGAATCCAAATTTCCTGCACAGATCTCACTCCTCAGAACAATCTTCCTTTATGTATTCTCTTCGGGTTCCTTGACTCCTGCCTTAGCCCTGAGAACGGCTGCGGAATGGCCACTTATGGAATCAGCCCCTCCCTGCCAGGTGGCATCCACCACCTCAAAGCCAACCAGGGAGACAGGGGTTGAGCGGTGGTTGATGGCAATTGTCCCTCTCTCAAAGCAGTGCCATTCCACGTCCCGCATGGCCGGAAAAGCCGGTGCACTGCAGGAGAGCACAATATCGCGGACAACATGGTGCTCCATGAACGGAAGAGGGTAAAGCGCGGCATTCTTCTCCTCCTGAGGGACATGCGGAGACGTTCTGCTGGCCATCAGATGGCCTGCCATAAATCCGACAGAATACACCGTGCCCCTGCCAAAGCTTCTTTCCGAAACACAGTTCCTCCCGCTTTTCTTCCACAGCGCAAGCGGTGTGCCCGGATAGCTCTTTCTCTTTTCTGAACCGGCCAGCCCGCCTTCACCCATGTAAAGGTAGCTGCTCTCAGAGATCTCTGTGCCGCCCAATGCAAAAGCCTCTCCCAGAAGACCCTCATACGGCCCGTGAATCACCTTTCCGCCGCAGAGAACATACTGTCTCAAGCGTTCCGCTGCCTCCGGTTCGTGCCACGCAAAAGCACAATCGTCCGCGGCAACAAGGACCACATCATAGGGCATGTTTTCATTCAGGTCATCTGCTTCCACGATGTCCGGCGAATATCCCCAGTCGCACAGTGACCGGTACAGTCCGAGAAGATCGTTCCGGCGCTTTCCGGCACCTTCCACGCGCAGCGGTTCAAGAAGAGCCATGGCCGTCGGGAAGAGAATGGCGACTTTCGGGCGCTTGCGCGGCCCCAGATGGGGGATCACACGCTTTGCCCATGCATTCCCCCGTTTCAGGGATTCCATGAAGGCACTGTCCATGCGGTTCAGCAGCCCTCCGTCATCCATGCCGCCCCAGCCATAAGCCATGATCCCTTCCGCCCCGCTGCCAACTATGCTCCCAATGATCTCCTCGGGCGTCACGAACCGGTAAATATCCGTATACAGGAACCTTCCATAGAAGACACCCCCAAGAAAGGGCCTTCCCGGGTTCAGGCTCCGGATATGTGCATGGGCAAGCGAAACAACGTAAGGGTCCGCCTCCCCTTCAATGGTGACAGGCAGCGAATAATAATGGCACATGTCCACACTCGCACTGACCGGGCGCATATCGATCCCCCGCATGGCCGTGTCCCATAATTCACAAAGACCGATATCTGTCTTGGCGGATGTGTCAATATTGATCACATGTCCCCACTGCGAGAGATTGGGCATAAGGTACAGCTCCGCATCGGCTTTGTGCAGTTCCTGCTCCATGGCTTCGAAATAAGCTTTCAGCTCGCAGCTGCGCCAGATCATATTGTCGGCCCACATGGTGAAGGCAGGCGAGAAACTCTCACGCTCTTCAGCCGTATAGCAGGTGTTTTCCCCGTACACGGCTGCGTACCATACTTCATGAAGGCTTATCCCGTCAAAGGAAGTATATGAAGTGTGGTACGCAGCATTGAATGCTTCTATGCTGCCGTACCTTATTCTGAGAAAATCCCGGTACCTTGCATCGCCGTCCCCGTCAAAGCTTGGTGCAACAACAGGGTCCCACATGCTGCACACAGGCAGTCTTCCATCCGGCAGACGGACATGGTTGCCTCCATACAGTTCCATCAGCTCTCTGACGTGTTCAGTCTGTCTTTTCTGTGCTTTCCCGGACCAGTACCTGTACCAGCGCCCATCTGTTCCATCCGCATTCGTGACAGACTCTCCGAATACAGGCGGGCTGAACCGTATGGAAGGATAAAGGTTGTCCCCATTCAGGTAGAGGGCAAGGAACATCTGGCTGAGGCCATACTGCGGCATGAGGGCGAGCATGGTCTCTGCCATGTCCACATAGGGACTGGCCGCCTTTCCCTGCGCCCTCTCCCGAATGTCCTCCCAGTCCTTCATGTCCATCTCGACGGTATTGAATCCAAGGCCGGCAATTTTTTCCAGCGATTCCTGCACGTATCGCTTATCATCATAGGCAGGACAATAGAAATGTCCGAACCACAGTCCGATCAGCGGTTCCTTCAGCTGCATACCACAAGCCTCCCGTAGGTCGATGGGCGTCTGTCCCGCATGCGCTTCTCGTGCTCGCGTCCGGGCTGTGTGAGATCGATCTCCGCTTCAAGGGCCATGCCCCTGTCCCTCGCAGCCTCAGCTCTTATCTCTCCCTCAGGGGATATGACCTGACTGGGGACCCTGATCCCTTCGATCCCGGTCGCATAAGGCACACTCATGGCGGAAGCCACCCAGATCCCATTCTCATATGCCCGGGCTTGGGCGTACAGGCTCTCCCATCCCCATGTCGGGCAGATCACAAGACGGCAGCCTTCAAGGGCATAATGCCGCGCCACTTCCGGAAACTGCATGTCCCAGCAAACGCTCAGCCCGATCCTTCCAAAGTCCGTATCCACCGTGCAATACCTGTCCCCCGCCACAAGGAGCTTCTGTTCATCTCCCGCCAGGTGCACCTTGTGATACCTTGTCACTTCCCGCCCCTGCCTGTCATAAAGAATGAGGCTGTTGTAATATTTCCCCTTCTCCCGGGTATACAGACCAAGGGCCACATACGTGTTCCTTTCAAGAGCGTATGCGCTGAATGCCGACATGTATTCCTGGTCCGCCACCGCATCCATGTTCCCTTTGCCCGGATAATTCACGGCTTCCGTTGTCACCACCAGATCCGTGTCATGGCACTGCTCCATGATCGACAGGGTCTGTTCCACCATTTCCTTGGAAAGGCGCCCTGATTCTTGTGCTGTCCACATCCTGTCGGGGGACGAAAAATCATACAGACTGTTCTGTTTGAGCTGAATAAGAGAAATCTTCATCCTTCTACCACCTGAGTTTTATCTTCCCTGCAAGGCGGATCAGGCCTTCCAGAAAATAATAATCACCGTATATCATGGGAATCTCATGGTCCTTGCCGTGATAGGCCCCCGTACAATGCTGAAGAATGGCTGGCGACTCCTCCCCCCATGAAGCATGGTGGTCAGAAAGCGCGTGCAGCATCTGCGAGGCTTTTGTCTTCAGCAGCGGGTCTCCTGTCTGTTCGTGCAGGTCAAGAAAGGCACAGGCAAGGATCGCGCTGGCACAGTCATCATAGATCAGCGGTGATTCCGGAGCAAGGAAATCCACAGGGCACAGGTCATTTTCTCCAAGCTGTAAGACAGCATGTCTGGCCACATTGAGTGCCGTCTGCGTAAAATCCTCACGCTTCAGATGGCGGCCTGCCAGGGAAAAACCATAGGCTGCCCAGCCCTGCCCCCGTGTCCATTCGCTGCCCGGCCCATAGCCCTGACCGCCCGGCTTATCCAGGACGTCCCCCGTCATGGGATCAAAAATCACAATATGCTCACTTGAACCGTTCTCCCGGATAAAATGTTTCCTGACCGTTTCTGCGTGCCGCTGCGCCGCCAGGGCAAAGCGCGGGTCACCTGTTTTTTCACTGGCGAAATACAGCAAAGAAAGGTTCATCATGCAGTCGATGATGGCCCAGCCCACACAATCGCCGTTCCATGCACGGATAAAACCATTGGGATTGTATCTGCCCAAAAGAAGGTTGGCCGCATAGAGCGTCTTCTGCAGGGCCTCCTGCCCGCCTTCAAGGTCATACTGGAAGCCGGAGGAAATCCGCCACATAAAGCCAACATCATGATGGAGGTGCGGAAAATCCTCAAAAGCTTTGTCCAGCAGGCACTGCGCGCGGACAGCCTCCTCTCTGTAGAGACCTTCTCCCGTAAGAGCATACAGCTGCCAGAAGAAGGCCGGATAGAACCCGTTTGTCCACCAGGCCATTCCGTCCATGGGGCCGCACGCCCATGATCCATTCTGTACTGTATACGGAATAAAATCCACTTCTCTGGCCTTTTTTATCATGCCTGTGGCTTTCCGTCCGATCTGCTCCAGCCGTTCACCGGCCCATTCCCTGTCTGTCAAAGCAAAGCCTCCCCCTGTATCTGATACATTGCCCACGGTTTCATGGCAAACTTCAGCGTGAGTTCGCCCTTTTCATCTGCTGTGTCATACATTTCACCAAGACTTTCAGCCGCCGCTTTCAGTTCACTGATTTCTTTCCTGTCCGGGGATGGGTGCCTTCCGTTACGGACCCACAGGGGTTTTGCCCATCCATGTTCATTGTCCATATACCGTACACGTATTTTTTCCCCGGGTGCCAGGCCAGTAAGTACCAGTGTTTTTTCACATGCAGGCAGTTCCTGGTCACTTTCTTCTTCCGGATACACGTGCATGGGCGGCGTCTCTTCCAATGGGTCGTACCAGAGTATGCCGCTCACCGTACCCTGCCGTCTTGTCATAAGATGATCCCTGCCCTTCACAAGGACAGTGCTGCCAAGCCCGGAGAGCATTTCATAAGCCGTAAACACCGGCTTGCGGATCGCGTGATAATGGAGGAGCCCAAAACCACCGTGGAACAGCGATGGCCCGGCGCCAATCTCTTCAAAGACATCTGACAGGGCCCAGTAGCTCACTGAGTCCGCCATGCCCATTGTTTCGGATGCCTGCCTTGCCACGTAGACCGCTTCCCGCAGCCCATCATGCGAGGTGTCACGGGAAGAAGGGCTGGATGACCATTCTGTGAGATGGATCTGTGCATCAGGATAAGCACTTCCGGAAACCGCTTCTCTCAGCCATCTCAGATCCTCGGACAGAGAAAGAATATGTCTTGTTTTTCCCCGGGTCACACCGTCCGTGTCAAGCGCAAAATCCGTAGGGTACGGATGCGTGGAGACAAAATCGACGGGCAAGCGGTTCTGCGCACAGTAATCCAGGAACTCCCGGATCCATACCCCTTTGCACGGTGCCACAGCAAATTGGGACATCGCATGGGTGGCAGCCTTGGTCTCATCTTCCCTTTCCCCCGCAAAACGGTCGTCGGGCACAAAATTGCTTGTGGCAGGCCCGCCGACCCGCAGCGCCGGGTTAATGGACTTAATCGTTTCAGCTGTTATGCCGTACAATCTGAAATATTCCGACCGCGTCCCAGACCAGAAAGCATTCAGGTTCGGTTCGTTCCAGACCTCAAAATACCATCTGGACACTTCCTCAGCCCCATAACGCTCCTGCCAGTGACGGACGCACGCCTCAATCAGGCGCCCCCATTTGTTCCAGTCCTTCGGCGGCGTTACATTCGATTTCCAGATAAACTGCGTCTGTGTCCCCGAGGCAAGCGACTGCGGCATAAAGGAGAGCTCCACGAAAGGCCTGATGTTCTTTTCCAGCATCCGGTCAAATACTTCATCGATATAGATAAAGTTCGGTGTTTCCGCACCCTGCGGAAGGACATACATATCCTCGTGGAACAGGCCATGGAAACGGAGATAGTTGAAACCGATATGCGACTGGGCATATCCGAGCGCTTCCTGGAAGGGGGCAAAAAGAACCTCTTTGGCCCTTCCCGCCCCGACACAATTCAGAAAAGGGTTCTGCATCTCTTTCCCTTTTGCATTCACAGAAACTGACAGCACAGAAAAAACCTCCCTTACCGGGAGGCTCATTCAGTCGGGGAGTTGCTCCCGGTTGACTTCGTGAATCGATTCCTTATGGTTCAGATAATCCTTAAGCGCATCAACCACCATCTCACCCATGCGCTCCATCTCTCCGCCAAAGCTTCCGGCAATGTGCGGCGTGACAAATACATTTTCCATGTTAAGCAGGGGATGATCGGCAGAAAGGGGCATAGGATCTGTTGAATCAAGAATCGCCGTTAAATCCTTACGTTTCTCCAGGGCACGGATCAGTCCCTCCTGATCCACGACAGATGCCTGGGCAGCATTGATAAAGGTCCCAAAACGCGGCATGGACAGCAAAAGCTCGCCTGTGATCAGTCCTCGGTTCGTGCTCCATTCCGGAATATGGCACGTGACTGTGTCGCACCGGGCGAACAGCTCTTCAAGATCGACAATTTCGATTCCAAGGGCCTGCGCCTTATATGGGGGCAGGAAGGGGTCACAGCCACAGACCGTCACGTCAAAACTGCGCAGTTTTTCCGCCACGCGGCTGCCTACACGGCCAACGCCCAGGATGCCTACCACGGACTGATAGTTCCCGCTCCTGTCCGACACTGTGCTCCGGGACATCTTATAAGTTGCTTCTGAACGATAGTTCCGGATGCCCCTGAGGACACTTTTGTTAGCCAGAATGATGTGGGCCAGAGCATATTCACTGGCCGGAACGGCATTCGCGTGGCCTGTCGCATATACCTTTGCACCAGCCTGGAAGAAGGGGGCCGCAAAAGGGCTTGTGTCCCCGCCGGCATAAAAGACAGCCCGGATCTTCGGAAGATAGCGCCGGATCTGATCTGATGTAAGTTCAGGCATGCCCCAATTGCTGAAAATCAGCTCTGTTTCCCGGAGTATATCTGCCTTCCGGTCAAATTCACTGAGAAAAACCGGTTCACCGGCAAGTTCCACGAGATCGCTCAGCTTTTCCAGGACATTGTCGGAATACACCCGAAAAAAATCTTTGGCATGATAATTCCTGTGATTTGCATCAGCGACAAGGACAGCCTTCAAAGCACATCACTCCCTCCAGGATCCGTATGCACAGGAGGACAAGGCGTCCTCCTGTGCAGCATTCTATCCGGTCCAAAAAACGTGTCAATTACTGATGTGCATCAAGATAGGCCTGGACCTGGTCCATCACAGCCTGGCGGATCACTTCAATGCCAGCAGCAGAAGCCTTGTCCCAGTATTCCTTGAGCTTTGCTTCTGTATCTGCCCCATAAGCACCGTGCATGAGCGGACGGATGTATTCAGACTGGACAGCAGAAACAGCTGCATAGGCATTGACCAGTGCAGGTGTGGCCTGGTTGTCAAATGTGAAGCCGTCCAGCACAGAAGAAGTATAGGATGCAGGATCGTTCATGTACTTGACCAGTTCCTTGACATCATCATCGAGTTCTGCATTGGTGCGGATGAAATTCGGGTTCCAGGTCATTTCATAGCCGGGGAATGTGTACAGGTTGGACGGATTCAGTTTGGTATATTCACCGGCCTCATTGAGTTCGAAATCTTCACCCTTGATGCCTAGTTCAAACAGATCGTGGTTCTCTTCAGACTGGAAGATCCAGTCGATGAATTTCATCGCTGCGTCCACGTTCTTGGAATAGTACGGCACGCACAGGAAGTTCCATGCTGTCTGGCCGGAGGTATGATAGTATCCGGGCACTTTGTTGCGCAGATTCTCGTTGTACACGAACATGCCAAGCTTTGCGCCTTCGATCTTTTCAATCTCACGCTTGTTGTTCTCATAGCCGCTGATATTGCCTTCCTGGGCAGCCACAAGACCGGTATAGAAGAGATTATTGGCGACATCATCCTCAGAGACGGAGTTAGGCTGGCTGTACTGTGCCCACTTGGTCAGCTTGGAAATGGCGCGTTCTGAACGGGTATTGGTGTTGAAGGGCTCCGGGAAAGAAGCATAATAGGCATCCGGCGCACCGATTGTGCCGGCACCGAGGACCGTCTTGCCGTCCTCAGAAATGGCAACCTCAAACTCCATGCCAACAGCGGTGCCTGTGCCGGAAATTTCAAACACATTGGCTGCCCGCTTTTCCAGAATATCAGAATCCAGGTAATACATGGCACGGCTTCCGCCTACGCCAAAGGGAGCTACCATGTCCGTCTCATTTTCTTTGACAGCTTTGAAGAAAGCTTCCAGGTTTTCCACACTGTCCACCGTGATGCCATACTTTTCGGCCAGATCAGCGCGGTAGAAAATAACCTGGATATCGTTGGGGGCCTGGGTGAAGGGGATCGCATAGATCGCGCCATCTTCCTCTGTGACCTGGGCAAGATAGCTCTCAGAGAAAGCAGCCTTCAGTCCGGGATACTCGTCATTGTTGAAATACTTGGACAGGTCCATGTACATATCCTGCTTGATCATCGTGGCAAGATTCATCCAGTAGGCATCGAAGACGAGGTCGCATTCCTCTTCGTTGCCAATGAGGAGAGGCATCTTCTCACGGTGGTCAGCGGATGTGTTCCACACAATGTTCAGCTTCAGGTCCAGCCCGGAGTCTGCATAGAACTTCTCCAGGACTTTGTCCATGTTCTGGGCCTGTCCGAACAGGTAAATCTTCACTTCAGATGCCGCCATGGCCTGCGAAAGGAGCCCAAGGCACAGGCAGAGAACCAGGACGAGAGATACGAGCTTTTTCATAACAGTTACCTCCTCTGTATTGCTAACGCGCTTGCGCGTCAGTTTCATAATCAGCCCTTCACCGATCCGACAATGAGTCCTGAGGTGAAATATTTCTGGGCAAAGGGATAGGCTATGATGATGGGCCCGATGGTGACAATTGCCGTCGCCATCCTTGTGGTTGTAGAAGGCATGGATGACATATCGACCACAACGCCTGCCTGGCCCGCCATCTGTTTCATCAGTTCAATGTTGCGCATCATGCGCATGATGAGATACTGCAAAGGGAAGAGTGTGCTTTCTTCAATATAGAGCATGGCATTGTACCAGGAGTTCCAGTAAGCGACCCCATAAAAGAGCGATACCGTGGCAATCGCCGGCAGGGAAACCGGCAGGATAATCTGCCAGAGGATACGGACATCGTTTGCCCCGTCAATCCTCGCACTCTCATGCAGTTCAGCAGGGATTGCTGAAAAGAAATTTCTTAAAAGGAAGAGGTTCCATGGATTGACCAGAACAGGGATGATCATGACCCAGATGGTGTTGCGCATGCCCAGATACTTGGAAATGAGCATATAGGTAGGAACAAGTCCGCCATTGAAAAGCATGGTGAAATAGGCAAAGAAGGAGATCCGCCCCCGGTACTTCAGTTTCCGGACAGAGAGGGGATAGGCCATCATAGCCGTGACAATCATGGACAGGAGCGTCCCGACAGCCGTCACAAAAATGGATACTTTATAGCTGTCAAAAATCTGGGACGTCTGAAAAAGCATATCGTAAGCTGCAGCCGTGAAATGCTTGGGCAGGAAGCCATAGCCCTCTCTGAGCAGTGTCCTTTCGTCTGAGAGAGATGCGCTGATGGCCACCACAAACGGGGTCACGCAGCAAAAGCAGAAGATCAGAATCAGCAGGATGACCACAAAGTCCATCATCGTGTAGCGCCTGCTTGGCATTTTTTCTGTATGCTTCATCTTCTCCACCCCCTCAGAACAGTGCGCTGTCCGGTTCAAGCTTACGGGCAATCGTATTGACCAGCACAATGAACACAAAGCCGAGGACAGACTGGTACATGCCTGTTGCTGCGCTCATGCCGTAGTTGCGCAGCATGCGCATCATGCGGTAGACGTAGGTGTCGATGACATCCGTTGTGGAGAACAGAAGGCCATTGTCCCCGATGATCGCATAGATCATTCCAAAGTCCCCATAAAAGATTCGGCCCACGCTGAATAGGCTCATCAGGATGATGGTCGGTCTCAGGATCGGTACGGTAATCCGGAAAATTTTCTGCATTCTCGTCGCGCCGTCAATGTCAGCCGCTTCATAAATCTGGGGATCAATTCCCACAATGGTGGCAATGTACACAATGGCACCATAGCCTGCACCCTGCCAGACCTTGAGCAGGACAAAAATCGGAGGCCAGAACGACGGGTTGGAATAGAAATCCGGGGTCAGCCCTTGGGCAATCATCACTTTGGAAACCATGCCCGTGGACGGCTCAATAAATGCATCCAGGAACAGCGCAATCACTGTCCAGGACACAAAATTCGGAAGAATCGAAAGGGACTGCGTGACGCGCTTCAGTTTCTGGTTCCTCACCTCTGAAAAAAGAATGGCAAGGCACACGGACATGAGCGTTGTGGATACAATAAAGAGAATGTTCAGATACAGCGTATTGGCCGTCACCCGCCAGATATCGCCGGTAGCAAACAGAAAGCTGAAATTTGCCAATCCATTGAAGGGTGACCCAAAAATGCCTTTCCGCATAGAAAAATCCTGGAACGCCATGACCAGTCCCAGCATCGGCAGGTAGCTGAAAATCGTGAAAAACACAATGCCGGGAACCGTGAGCAGATACAGAAACCCATTCTGCTTCATCTCATACAAGAAGCCATGCTTCCGCTTATGCATCACTTGCTTCACTCCTCCTCAAGCAGCTGCTTATATCATACGGAAAGTTTTTTACCAGACAAGTCAAAAAAAGCGCAAAGCTCACGCCTGCGCTTTTTTATACATCTTCCTTTTCTCTTCTATTACCGATTTCTGACGCGGTACTCATATGTCGTCATTCCGGTAGCCTTTTTAAAGACCGCATAGAAATACCGGCTCTCAGGAAAACCGGTGCTTTCACCGATTTCTTTCCCTGTCATATCCGTATGAACGAGCAGTTCCTGTGCCTCAGCGATCCGTTCAGACGTGATATAGTCCTTGGGGGAAGGGAGATTGTTCTCCCTGAACAGATTTCTGACAGAGTTTGTTGATATCTGCAGATGGTCTGCGACCATACTGATCGAAAGGTCCGGATTGGAAAGATTCTCCCTGATATATTTCAGCATTCTCTCCGTCATTTCCCTGTGCCGCCCGCTCTCTGCGCTCTGCCCCTGCATCCGGGCAAGACAGTACGTATTGAGCACCATGAACTGCTCATGCATATAACGGCAGACTTTCAGCTTCTGAAAGGTCTCAACAAAAGCATTTCCGGTCTGGGCGGACTCAGGCAGGGCGCGGTGCAGTTCCATGAGAAGGTCCGTCACAGCAGCCTGCCCATAGGAGAGGGATTTTGTATAGCATGATGCGACATACACCGAAAGGTGCTTCTCCACGTTTCCCGCGTCCCCTTTCAGACAGGCTGAAAGGACGGCTTTCATTTCTTTTTCAGGGAACACAGGAGCCTCGCTGTCCCTTTTTGCCACAGCTTCGTAAAGGATAATCTGCCCGCTCCCATAGATAAAGCTGTAAGCCGCTGCCTTCCTTGCCCTAAAAAAGCTGTCTGAAACCTCACAGGACTGGGTAACCCGGGAACCGATGCCCATGGTCACAGCGTAACCGAACTGCTCACGGATTTTCTCCTGAAGGTCCTGCAATTCTGTGCGGACATCGTTCCAGCTGACGAACCCTTTCGTGATCAGCACAAGGCCAAGCTCACTCTCCCCTGTCTGACAGACATATTCGGTTTTAAGACAGTCTTTTGTGAGCTTCACGACGTCGCAGACGTCCGCAGGGGGAACCGGACAGAGGCACACAGAAAGATAGCGTGCATCCTGCTCCCCGGTTGTTCCGGCGTCAGGCTCCTGTACATGGCCCAAAAGCCACAGCCACAATGTCCCGCTCAATCTCCCACCTCCTGTCAGTCCGGCTCCCTGCCCGGCTCCTGACTGCACAATCCGTCTCCGGCTGAGCACAGTAAGATGGGTGCAGTGCTTTATTTATGCCAGATACGCATTCACAATTTCTCCATAATAGGCAATATGTGCATCCCTGTTCGCCAGGGGGGCCGTTCCGGGGACATCCTGGGGATAATCACTGTGGAACTTCGGGTCAATCAGTTCAATGGGCTGCTTCTGCCGGAACACAACGCGGCACTCAAGCGTCAATGGGTACTGGACAATGCCGGGGACGTCCACCAGTTCAGATTTCACAAGGGTAAGCCCTGCCTCGGCTACTTTGTCCAGGCTGTACCCCGACTGGTAGCCGCAGACCCTGAAAATACCCGGGTCTGGCTTTCCTACAGGGACGTTGATGGTAAATTCAGGATGCGCATCCAGCTGGGAACGGGTGAACCGCCCTTCCCTGACATATACGGTGAAAATCGGTTTTCCCCACTCAATGCCAAGCGATCCCCAGCTGATCACCATGCTGTTGACCTTGTCTGCCTTTGTCGTAAGGAGGAGCCCACCGGGAATGGCGCGTACAATCTGCTCTGCGCAGTCAAAGACTCTGACTTTCTCCATGGCTGTCTCCTCAGCACTCTTTCTTTTTTTCAGGACATTGTCCTTCCCCGTACAGGACTTTGATCACGAGTTTGCGGCAGTCTCCCTCACCTTCCACCGCATAGCCGGGCGCATGCATTTCCCCGGGAAGGAAAATGGCAAACTGTCCGGGATGGACAACGACCGTCTCATACCTGACCTCTGAGCAGGTCCGGAAATCCTTTGCCTCGTCAAGCGGGTCCAGCTTTCCTTCATATCCCCAGCCCATTTTCTCATCGCCCTCGAGAACCACCTGGATATCCGCATATTTTGCATGGGCCTCAAAAACCATGGGATGTACAGTCAGGTGGTTCTCCTGGACCATGACATATACCTTGCGCCCATCGATCTCATAGGTGCCGGGCTTTAACGCCTTCAGATCAGTGTTCCTGACAAAGGCCACTGCCGCAGGGAAATTTTCACCGATTCCTTCATATTTTTCCAGTGCATCAAGACGATCCAGAACCATAAACAAGTCACTCCTTTTCTTTTTCCATGAACCATTTTGCGGCGCCGATCATTCCCGCATCATTGCCAAGTATGGCACGTTCAATCTCCAGGCCCTCTGCGAACCTTGGCATCACAGTGTGCAGCACGCGGTCCCTGAGGGGAGCCATAAGAAGCTCTTCCTGTGCGCTGACACCCCCGCCGATCAGGACCATCTCAGGATTGAAGATATGCACCAGTCCTGTCAGCCCATGGGCAATATCTGAAATCCAGCCATCGATCGCCTGCAGAAGCCTTGTGTCCCCTTCCCGGGCCCTTTCGAAGATTTCCCTTCCAGTTAATATATTCCCTGTCACCTCACGGCATTTCCTGATCAGGGCTGTGGTGGATGCATAATTTTCATAGCACCCGCGTTTTCCGCATGTGCACTCCGGTCCGTCCGCGTACAGGGTGAAATGTCCCAGCTCACCGGCAATTCCCTTTGCGCCTCCGTATGGTCTTCCATCCAGCACAAGCCCGCCGCCGACCCCCGTGCCAAGGGTCACCATGACCACATTTTTCCTGCCCTTCGCCCTTCCGGCAAAACATTCGCCAAGCACAGCGGCATTTGCGTCATTGATGGCAAAGGCAGGGACGCCAAAAACTTCTTCGGCGGACTGCTTAAGGCAGCTCCCTTCCCATCCCGGGATCTTGCCATTGGTGCCGATTACAGTGCCGGTCCTTGTGTCAATCTGTCCTGTCGCCGAAATGCCTATGCCTTCGATGCTGATATCTGAAAAAGCCCCCAGGAACACCCGCGCCTCCCTGAGGACCTTATCGAGCAAAGGTGTCTCATAATGATCCGATGAAACGCTTTTCTCATCTTTGGCATACAGCGTCCCCTGTCTGTCGCAAAGACCGAACTTGACAGCCGTGCCCCCGATATCCCAGCAGAAAATCAAATCTGTGCACCTCCCGGGGTTCATATCACAGCAAAAAAGCGCTGTGCAATTTCAAGGGGCCGGGTGATCGCACCTCCGACCACAACCGCCCAGGCGCCAAGGTCCAGCATTTTCCTGGCCTGTTCAGGGGTATGGACACGTCCTTCTGCAATCACAGGGCAGGGAAGCGCTTTCACCAGCTGCTCAACCAGGGCAAAATTCGGTCCTTCCTTCTGGTCCCTTGTCTGAGGGGTATACCCGTTCATTGTGGTTCCCACAAGGTCGGCACCGGCATCATACGCTGCAAGCGCCTCTTCAAACGTCGCACAGTCTGCCATGATAATGATGTTCGGATACTTTGCTTTCACTTCTTTCAGGAACTGTGGCGCACTGCGCCCGTCGCCGCGCGGACAGTCTGTGCAGTCAATCGAAACAATATCTGAAAGAGCTTCCATGCACTCATCGACTTCACGCATCGTCATGGTGATGCGGCCTGTGTACCCCGGATATTCGCGCTTGATCAGTCCGATTACAGGGAGCCCCGTCTCTTCTTTGATCCCGATGATATCCCTCACCGAACTTGTGCGGATCATCTTCGCACCGGCAAGCTTTGCTGCCCTTGCCATGAGCGGCATGACCGAACGGGCAGCATCATAGAGCGGTTCTCCCGGCGTAGCCTGGCACGATACGATAATCTCCCCCTTCATCACAGCAAAAAGCTCTTCCTTGGTCATGTGCATCTCCCTTTCTGTGTATCAGCTCCTTGACAATGAGGCATGAGCTGTGCTGAAAAAAATAATAGCCTCATTTTTCCTGAGCGTCAAGAAATGCTGTTTTTCTGCGTTCTTTTCCTGCAGATTGTTTCTTTTTTTGCATTCTTGTATAAATGGCCATATCCTGACCATTTTTAAGCATTGTTTTTGTCATCTTCCCGTGATATACTGCGCGCGTTTTCGGCTTTTTCTCCAGTGTCCCGCATGCAAGGAGGACTTGCGCATGTCAAAGGTCAAATGGCTCCTGTCCTTTATGGACAGAAAGTACCGCTACTGTCTCCTCACTGCCATGATCATCTCAGTGGTCACATCCATGATGCTCCTGGTCAACCCGACTCTCACCGCAAGACTGATGGACGATGTTATCATCGCCAAGAACCCAGACCCCCTCATGGGCATCCTGATTACCATGCTCATTGTCCGCATCGTCCGGGAATCCGCACGCTACCTCATGATTGTCCTGCTCGAAAAGTCCGGACAGAACACCATGAAAAATATGCGGGTGGCCATGTTCCGCCGCATGCAGTTCCAGGATACACGCTTTTTTGACAAGCACAGGACCGGTGACCTCATGACACGCATGAGTTCAGATATGGACTGGTGCCGCCATTTTCTCAGTTACATCGACTACGTTCTTGTCGATTCTGCAACCACGTTCCTCTCCACCTCCATTTACCTTTTCTTTGTCTCCTGGCAGCTTGCCCTGGCCCTGGTGGCCGTCACGCCGCTTCTTCTCCTTATTTCATTTTTCTTTTCCCGTCACGCACGTCCCCTGTTCCGTGATATGCGTGACAAGCTTTCTGATATGAACACCGATGCCCAGGAAAACATTGCAGGCAACCGTGTTGTCAAAGCCTTCGCCCGGGAGGACTATGAAGCCGAAAAGTTCGACCGCAAGTCCCGCGCCTACCGGGACGCCAATCTGAAAATCAATAAGCTGTGGCTCACGTTTTTCCCGATGATTGAGATCCTGACAAACGCGATGACCCTGATCACCATCTTTATGGGCGGCTGGATGCTCATGCAGACACCTGCCTTAGGCGGCCTGACACCCGGCAAGCTCACCATCTTCTCCTCCCTGACATGGGCGCTTTCTGTCCCCATGCGCAGCCTTGGCAACCTGCTCAACGACTGGCAGCGCTTTTCCACCAGCTGCAACAAGATTATGGAACTCGATTCCGCCAAGCCCGATATTCAGGACAGCCCCTCTGCGGTTGAGCACGACGGGATCAAAGGTGAGATTACCTTTGACCATGTCACTTTCGCCTATGATAGGGACCCGGTCCTCTCAGATGTTTCTTTCCATGTCAATCCAGGCGAGACCCTCGCGATTATGGGCCCGACAGGCTCCGGCAAAACAACCGTCACTCAGCTTCTCACCCGCTGCTATGATGTACAGAAGGGTGAAATCCTCGTGGACGGCTGCAATATCCGCAGATGGAGGGTCCAGGACCTGCGAGGCCATATCGGAATCGCCACACAGGACGTCTTCCTTTTTTCGGATACTGTCGAGGGAAATATTGCCTTTGGCAACCAGGACCTCACGATGGATGAGGTGAAGCAGTACGCCCACGCTGCCGATGCAGATTCCTTCATTCCTGAACTTCCCGACGGTTACGACACCATCGTCGGTGAACGCGGCGTCGGCCTTTCCGGCGGACAGAAACAGCGCATCGCCCTTGCCCGTGCCCTCGCCGTCAAGCCAGGGATCCTGATTATGGACGACACCACAAGCGCAGTGGATATGGAAACAGAGAAAGAGATCCAGCACCAGCTGCGGAACCTGCCTTATGCATGCACCAAAATCATCATTGCCCAGCGCATTTCCTCCGTCAAGGACGCCGATCAGATCCTTATTCTCAAGGACGGCGGCATCGCTGAGCACGGGACGCATGAGGAGCTCCTGAAAAAGCGCGGTTATTATTACGAAACCTGGTGCCTGCAAAACGGTATTGACCCTGAGCACGGGGAGGTGGCCTGACATGGCAAGAAATAAGTTTGACGTCGATGAACGGCTGGAAACACCCTTTGACCTGCGCCATCTCAAGCGTGCATTTGTCTATATCGGCAAGCACAAGGGCCCTATGCTGCTGGCCATGCTCCTGTCTGTGGCAGCCAGTATCGCCTCTCTGTATACACCGAAGATTACCCAATGGGTGCTGGACGAAGCCGTTCCCAATCATGATGCAGACATGCTTGTCCGCATGATGATCCTCTTTACCGCTGTCATCGTCATATCCATTGTCTGTACCGTCATCCGCAGCCGCATCATGGCCCATGTCTCTCAGGAAATCATCTATGATATCCGCAAAGACCTCTTCGCCCATCTGCAGAAACTGCCCTTCAGCTACTACGATTCCCGCCCGGCAGGAAAGATCCTGGTGCGCGTTATCAATTACGTCAACTCCGTGTCGGACATCCTCTCCAACGGCATCATCAACAGCATCCTGGAGATCATGAACATCATTTTCATCATTTTCTTCATGTTCTCCACCAATGTCACCATGTCATGGATCGTGCTCGCCGGCATGCCTGTCTTCGTTTTTATCGTTTGGATCTTAAAGCCCAGACAGCGCAGGGCCTGGCAGAACCAGAGCAACAAGAACTCAAACTATAATGCTTACCTGGCTGAATCCATTGACGGCGTCCGGGTCTCGCAGCTCTTTGCGCGCCAGGATGTCAACCAGTCCATCATGGAACGCCTCGCTGAAGCCTGCCGCCTGGCATGGATGAAAGCCATCTATGTCTCCAATGCCGTCTGGTACTCCTCCACCATCATCACCCAGATTGTCTTTACCCTGATCTATACCGCCGGTGTGTACTGGATGGGCGGAGCGATTGTGTCCTTTGGCGTCATTCTCGCTATGGGACAGTATGTCAACCGCTTCTGGCAGCCGATCACCAACCTCGCCAACATCTACAATTCCTTTGTCAACAACCTCGCTTATCTTGAACGCATCTTCGAGACCATGGACGAACCCGTGGTGGTCGATGACAAGCCCGGTGCGCACCCGCTGTCTTCCATTTCCGGGGAAGTGACCTTCGAGCATGTGCACTTTGGCTATGAAGAGGGGCAGGTCGTGCTCGAGGATCTGAACCTGCATGTCAGGCCCGGCGAAAGCATCGCGCTCGTAGGACCGACAGGCGCCGGCAAATCCACCATTGTCAACCTGCTGTGCCGTTTCTACAACCTCAACGGGGGTCGGATCCTTCTCCATACCAAGGAAGGGACAGCGGAAGACATCACGGACATCACGCTGCATTCCCTTCACAGCCAGCTTGGCATTATGCTCCAGGATTCGTTTATCTTCTCAGGCACAATCGAGGACAATATCCGCTACGGCAGACTGGACGCTTCCGAGGACGATATCATCCGCGCCGCCTCCGTCGTGTGTGCCCACAGCTTTATTTCAGAAATGCCCCAGGGCTATCAGACCGTCGTCAATGAGCGGGGCAGCCAGCTTTCCCAGGGCGAAAAGCAGCTCATCGCCTTTGCCCGCACGCTTCTGAGCGACCCGAAGATTTTAATCCTTGATGAAGCAACCTCCTCCATCGATACCAAAACGGAACGGCTCCTGCAGGAGGGCCTGCTCAACCTGCTCAAGGGCAGGACCAGCTTCATCATTGCCCACAGACTGTCTACCATCAAGCAGTGCGACCGTATCCTTTTCATCTCCGACAAAGGCATTGTCGAACAGGGTTCGCACGAAGAGCTCATGAAGCTGCACGGCAAATATTACGATCTGTATACCGCTCAGGCGATGGACCAGGGTCTTGTGGCCTGAACGGACCATCCCAAATCACAGCCAGGAAGATCTTTACTTCCTGGCTGTTGTGTATCCATTTTGTTCTTGTTCTCCGGTTTTTCTGGTATTTTCCCCTGAAATGCATATAATGGACTGGCAACCTGATGAAAGAGAGAGGATTCCCATGATCAAGCTGTACGATGAGATGTATCTGCTCAACGGGGTCGAAATGGTTCCTGCGTCTGAAATGGCTTTGCGCTATCCGCAGGTCCAGTGCACGCCTCAAGAAGCCAAAAAAGGTACTATTGCTTATTCTATCCTTGCCTCACACAATACATCCGGTCAAATGGATAAACTCCGGCTCCGCTTTGATGCCATGGCCTCCCATGATATCACCTTTGTAGGCATCATACAGACCGCCAAAGCCTCCGGTATGGACCATTTTCCCATGCCATATGTCCTGACCAACTGCCACAACACGCTTTGTGCAGTCGGCGGAACCATCAATGAAGATGACCATATGTTCGGCCTTTCTGCCGCGCACAAATATGGTGGAATCTATGTGCCGCCTCACCTCGCTGTCATCCATCAGTACATGCGTGAAATGCATGCAGGGTGCGGGAAAATGATCCTCGGCTCCGATTCCCATACCCGTTACGGGGCCCTTGGTACGATGGCCATCGGCGAGGGCGGCGGCGAACTTGTCAAGCAATTGCTTGAAGACACTTATGACATCAACTACCCTGGCGTCGTTGCCATTTATCTGGACGGCAAGCCCCAGCCCTATGTGGGACCGCAGGATATTGCACTGGCCATCATCGGCGCTGTGTTCAAAAATGGCTTTGTCAAAAACAAGGTGATGGAATTTGTCGGCCCGGGCGTGGCTTCCATGACGACTGATTACCGCAACGGCATCGATGTCATGACAACCGAGACAACCTGCCTGTCGTCCATCTGGCGCACAGACGAAGAAACACGCTCCTTCCTCAAAGCACACGGCCGCGAAGAGGACTACAGGCCGCTTGAGCCCGCACCTGTGGCCTTCTATGACGCGTGCGTATATGTGGACCTGTCCTCCGTCAAGCCGATGATCGCCCTTCCCTTTCATCCCTCCAATACCTATGAAATCGATGAACTCAATGCCAACCTTGAGGATATTCTCGCCGCAGTTGAAAAAGAAGCCGCCAAAGTGGCAGGCGGCCGTGCGTCCTATACCCTCCTTGACAAAATTCAGGACGGAAAACTCCATGTCCAGCAGGGGATCATTGCGGGTTGTGCCGGCGGCAACTATTCCAATGTCGTGGAGGCAGCCAATCTGCTCCGGGGCAAGAGCTGTGGAAATGGTGCATTTTCTCTCTCCGTATATCCTTCCTCACAGCCAGTGTTTATGAACCTTACCCGTCAGGGCTATGCCGCTGACCTCATGCAGGCAGGCGCTATTGTACGCTCCGCATTCTGCGGCCCATGTTTCGGTGCCGGAGACACCCCTGGCAACAATATGCTTTCCATCCGGCACACCACAAGGAATTTCCCCAACCGTGAAGGTTCCAAACCCGGCAATGCCCAGATGGCAGCCGTTGCCCTTATGGATGCCCGTTCCATCGCGGCAACTGCAGCAAACGGAGGCGTCCTGACTTCCGCTGAGGCCTATGACGGATGGGGGAACGTCCCTGAGTACACCTTTGACAGGACCGTATATGAGCACCGCGTCTACAACGGCTTTGGCCATCCCACTTCCGAAGATCTGGTCTATGGGCCAAACATCAGGGACTGGCCGGAAATGAGCCGTCTGACCGATAACATTCTCCTCAGGGTCTGCTCTAAAATCATGGACCCTGTGACCACGACCGATGAACTCATCCCGTCCGGAGAAACCTCCTCCTACCGTTCCAATCCTCTGGGACTTGCCGAATTCACCCTCAGCCGCAGGGACCCCGGGTATGTCGAGCGTTCAAAGGAGGTCGACAGGATGGAGAAGGCAAGGGCAGCAGGGAAAGACCCCCTCTCTTTCGCCCCTGCGCTCCGGGAAGTGTATGATGTGATCCGTTCCCTGCCGGGCATGAAAAAAGTCTCCCCCGAGGAAACAGAGATCGGCTCTGTCATCTATGCCGTCAAGCCCGGGGACGGGTCCGCCCGTGAACAGGCGGCATCCTGCCAGCGTGTCATTGGCGGATTAGCCAACATTACCCATGAGTACGCCACCAAACGCTACCGCTCCAATGTGATGAACTGGGGCATGCTCCCCTTTCAGATGAAGGATGAACCGGACTTTGATGTCGGCGACTACATCTTTGTCCCTTCTGTCCGGACCGCTCTTGACGGGAGCCTGGACCATATCCCCGCCTATCTTGTCCGTGCGGGCAGGGCCGAAGAAATCGAACTGTACATCGCTGAGATGACAGAAGATGAAAAGCGGATTGTCAAAGCCGGATGTCTGATCAACTATAACAGGGAACGCAAAGGGCTGTAAAACCCCTGCGATCCAAAAAGCCATGCCGAGGCATGGCTTTTTACGTGCTGGAAAGGTCCAGCTTCAGATGAGCGAGGTCACCAGGGCAAGCATCGGGATGGTTGCCATGGAGGAAACCGTGGAGAGGAACACAAGGTTTGAGGCAAAATCAACATCTGTATGGTACTCTATGGCCAGAAGTCCTGTTGTCGTCATGGTGGGGATCGCACTGACCAGCATCAGGAGCGTGGCCTCCACCGGACCCGTCAGATGTCTGGCCAGAATATACACGATAAGGGGAACAACGATCTGTCTGAGGGCAATAAAGACGGCAACTTTCCCCATGTTCCCTTTCATATGCTTATCCATATAGTATATATTGACGCCCAGCACCATGAGGCCAAGGGTACCGGACATGGTACCCGCTGCATCCACGACCTCCTTTACCTGCACAGGCAGAGTGAGGTGCACAGATGAGAGTGTAAGGCCTATGAGAATCGCACAGAAGATAGGGCTCAGAAGTCGCCTGAGCAGTGCCGTTTTCCTGCTGCCCTGCATGCTTTGCGTACCTTCGGTGTAAAAATAGAGGCCCACTGTCCACACATACATGGTGTCCACAGCCACAATCACAGGAAGATAGCTCTGTCCCTCCTCAGAAAAGACCGCCATAATCAGTGGGATCAGAAGGAACCCCACATTCCCCCCTATCATCCCTCCCCGGAAGCTGTTCCTCTGGGGGTACTTCAGGCGGAGGAGACGTGAGCCAAGCATGCCTGCGACAGTCAGCAGCACGTAAACCAGGAGCTGCAGGACAACAAAGCGCCTCTCCTCCCAGAATATGGCAAACGTGGCTCCGCGCTGGAACACCACTGAGATCTGCAGGGCAGGGAGCAGGACCTTCACGATCAGGCCCGAAAACGCCGGCAGGGCTTCCCGTGAGATGATCCCAAGCTTCCCCACACCAAAGCCGATAAGCATCAGCAGAAAGAAATAAATCATTTTAGGGCCGATCACACCAAAAAGGTTATCCATCAGACAATCTTCTCCCTGCCCAGCATATTGCCATTCATGTCCGTGATCAGACGGTTCCCGGCATCAAATGAGGTCTTCAGCTCCCCGTTCACATATGCCTTGGCCTGTGTGCCGTCACTTTCCAGTAAAAAGATTTTTCCCATTGCCTCCCGCTGATAGGTGAACGGGTCACCTCCGGCAGCACTGAACAGGACCGTGTCGCGGTGCACATCTATGCCTTCCCTGTGAGCAAGATATTCAAGGGCAGCAAGCATAGTGGGGCCATAGGCATCCTGGAACGGTTCCGTATCATCTTCACGCAGGGGTGCATGGCTGTAGTTGCCCACACGGCTCGGTTTTCCCGTGAAAGGGTCAAACTGCTGGGTATAGATATAACCGCCCCGGATCAGTGCCTGGGTGAACCGCTTCCCGATCTCTGTGACCAGCTGAAAATATCCATACCTCTCCAGGGCCTGGATCGCTCGCTGAAAAGTCAGTCCCTCACACTGACCGGACCAGTTGTTCTCGGGCGCGTTGCGGAAATCCGGGTCGGAAACAGCGACAGAAGGGAGGGGCAGCGGTGTCCAGAATTCTGTCTCATTGCACAAGTGTCCGCGGACAAATCCATCCGCCATCGCCTGGTCAAAGCTTCCCCAGTACATGCAGCGCAGGTTATTATGGATCAGCTGCGGCATCACCTGTCCTTTGGCATCCCTGTCATAAGCCGCTTTTTTCTCCTCGTGCCAGAACACGCGCTTTAATCCTTCACGTACTTTCCCGGCTTCCTGCTCATACTTCTCCGCGAGGGTCTCATCACCTCGGATCTGTGCAATTTCACGCAGGGTATCCAGGATCGCATAGTCCCAGCTCGTCACATCCATGCTGTCTATGGGGACAACGCTGAAACCGGCTGGCGCAGCATCCTCCGTCCAGTAATTGGGGCTGTCGCCGAAACGGACTGCATGGTCCTCTCCGGTGTCATATACGCAAAAACTGCGCAGGGCCCCATTTTCCGGGTCCTTCCGGAAATGATTCAGGTATTCATGCATGCCCTCGAGGCCCTGCTTCAGTTCTGAGAGATAGTGTTCATCTCTGTCCGTGAGATAATACAGGTTCAGGGCGTGCCAGGGGAAACAGAACCCCTGGAACTTATTGTATTCCGGGACCACCTCGCCATCCGTGCACCGGATCGAGCCCGGCATCCTCCCGTCGGTGCGCTGGTGCTTCAGGAACAGGTACGAATTGTTGAATGCCGCCGTCAGATCATAGGCAGCAAACATCTCCCCTCCCATAGGCTGGGTCTCGAGCCAGATCTTTTCATACCCGCCCCCCTCGACCAGGACACGGTCGCCGCCAAACATTTTGATGTTCGCCCTGCATTTTTCCAGGCAGGTATCATACAGTTTCTGTACAGGCCCGTTGACCGTACGATAAAAAGTATTCATAAACTTGCCTCCAGTTTTCTGGCCGTTCTTTCCCCTGCAAGAATCAGGACCCAGTCCTGAAGCCCAGGGCCTTTGGGCAGCTGGTACACACCGTCCTGGGCCAGAGCGGCACAACTCAGCGCACCGGTGGACGGATTCAGATAATAAGCACTTGAAGGCACAAATCCAAGTCCGTCTGCCACAGCGACCGTACCGCCCGTATAACTGTAAACCAGGAGCGCATCTGAGGAACGGAACGCGACCAGATATTCATCCTCTTCTCCTGTGTTGTTCCTGAGCAGGTCCTGGGCGCTCCGGCCTTCCTCAAACGAAACAGCCTCCATTGCTTTGCGCAGGAAACGCATCTGCCCTGCCCCCTGTGCACTGAGTGCCTCATCCCAGTACCGCCTGACGCCAAAATTCGGCGTCCCTATATCGTGCCAGACCTGCATCACGCTGTTATGGCCATAGGTAAAGCCGGCGCCTCCAGCAAGCACTGACCACCATGCGTACCTGCGCACTTCTCTGGCTGTCCAGTACGGCCTGCTCGGATCATGCAGTCCGTGCGGTATTTCTTCATAGGAGGGTTCCCCATCCAGGACCGGCTTCACGTCCCTCTCATAATCCCGGAAAACATACCGGTAGTTTTCCTCCCCCATCCACTCTTCATCCGAGACCGCGTTGTCGTCCCATGCCCCGAGTGAACGCTGGGACCTGTCGCGGTGCCCGGACTGGAAGAGGTGGAAATCGAGCCATTCCTCGCCTGCGAACCATTGGCTTGAACTGGTGCGGCCAAAGGGATGGTACCCGACAAGTCTGGACGGATCCTTCTGCTTGAGCGTCCTGCCAAGGAGCCTGAAAATGTCCGGACAGACAGAGCCCCTGACATCGCCCCCAAGGAGCCAGAACAGGTTGCTGTAAGAGCCCAGCCTCTCCGACAGGAAAGAAGCATAGGCTGAAGCGGATGCCGGAGTGAACGCGTTTTTGGCATAAAAATCTCCCCAGCACAGGACAAGGCCCATCTGGATCCCGTTTTCAGCGGCAAGCTGAATGGCATATTCAACCGTGTCCCAGTACCCGCTGTCCACATCCGGCCTGGCAAAGTCATCCCCGGCCAGTGCCCTGTGTCCCTCGCGGTCCGCATATCCCGGTGTATGCACCAGCGTAGCCAGGACCACATTAAAGCCCTGAAGCGCACGGTTCCTGAAGTACAGACGCATCTCTTCCCGGGTCATGCGGGAGAACAGCAGCCAGCAGGTATCCCCCAGCCAGAAAAAAGGTCTGCCATCCAGTGAAAAATACCTGCCCTTGGTTTGCAGCATACAGTTTAACCCTCCGTCCATCCACGTTCATATTCCCCGCTTCCCAGTACTTCCGACTCACAGCCCATGCAGAGGCGGACCCGGCTCCCGGGCGGGACAGAAAGGTACACTTTCCCGTGTCCTTCTTTTTTTGTCCAGGCAACTTTGATTCTTCCAAAAGGCGTTTCCATGGACCCTTCAGCCCAGTCCAGCCCAAGGTCCACGCCGGGCCTTACCATGATTTCCCGGTAACCCGGTTCTGCTTCAGATGGGGAAATGCCGATGATCGTCTCCATCATCCACCTGCCCACGCTGCCGTAGGCATAATGGTTCAGGGAATTCATATCCGGGCTCCACATACTTCCGTCCGGGCGTATGCCGTCCCAGTGCTCCCAGATTGTGGTCGCCCCCATCTTTACCTGATAGAGCCAGGAAGGGAAGTCCTCTCTCTCAAGGAGTTCCATCGCTTCCTTGCGCCTGCCGGTCTCACTCAGGGCCCGCAGGATTTCAGGCGTGCCCATAAAGCCAGTTGTCAGATGGCCGCCGTTGTTTCTCAGCAGTTCACACAGATGGTCCGACACAGCCTGCCTGTCAGCTTCCGGGACCAGGTCAAAACTCAGGGCAAGGACATATGCCGTCTGGGTGTCGTCCCGCAGTCTGCCGCCGGGAAACAGGAATCGCTTCCTGAAATCTTCCCTGAGAGTGTCCGCTTTTTTCCTGTAAATGTCCTCATCCGCCCTGCCAAGTGCCCTGCAGACCTTGACCATGGTGTCCACAGAATGGATATAATAAGCTGCACACGTGTAATCCAGCGGGGTGGCACCAAAGTAGCTGCCCTCCTGCGCATCGAGTGCAACCCAGTCCCCGAACTGCAGACGGAAGGACCATACACAGCCGTCACTGTGCGCCTCCATGAAGCCGATCCACCTCTGCATCGAATCAAACTGGGCACGCAGGATCATATCATCCCCGCTGTGCAGGTAAATATTGTAAGGGAGAATGACTGCCACATCGCCCCATCCGGCCGCACCATAGGTGCCATGGGTGATCAGCCAGTCTTTCTCCGCATTCGGGCTCCCTGTGAGCAGGTCAGGCACAACATGTGCCACACCGCCGTCATCTTTCTGGTCAAGGGCGACATCCCTCATCCATTTGGAAAAAAAGACATAGCTGTCCATAAAATAAGGTGCTGCCGCTGAAAAAATCTGCGCGTCTCCTGTCCAGCCAAGGCGTTCGTCCCGCTGCGGACAGTCTGTGGGAATATCCATGCTGTTCCCCTTGAAGGACCATAAAATATTGTGCCACAGCTGGTTAAGCAAAGGGTTTGAGCAGGCAAATGTCCCTGTTTCTTCCATCTCAGCATGGATCACAAGCGCTTGGAGATCGTCCTCCCCCACATCGCCGGGCCAGCTGAGCACATGTACGTACCTGAAACCCTGGAAAGTAAAAAGCGGCGCATAAACGTCCTCCCCGCCCGAGAGGGTCAGACAAATCCCGTTGTCCGCTTTGCGGAGATTGGCTGTGTACACATTGCCCTGCGCATCAAGCGTCTCAAAACATTTGAGGTGGACCCGGTCCCCGGCACGGCCCCTGACTTTCACCCGGACCGTTCCGGTCAGGTTCTGTCCGAAATCTATCACCGTTTCCCCTTTGGGCGTAAGGGTCTTTTTGCCCTTCAGCACCTGCATGACACGGTTGTACCCGCCTGCCTGGCTCTCCACCCGGGGCGCATCTTCCACCAGGCTGACCTGCCGGATCCCGTGCCTGCCAAGCCTTAAGTCTGCGTGCTCGCCCTGATAAATCTCGGCGTACACAGTTGCCGTGTCTGCTCCCTGCCATGTCCTGTCCGTGGAAAAAGATTCTGCTGTCCCGTCATCATAGCGTACCACCAGCACGCAGGCGAAGGCTGTATGGCTCCCATAGTTCCTGCGGTTGTGAAGGAAGCCCATCTCACCCTTGTACCAGCCCGGTCCGGTCCTGGCCGCAATTTCATGCTTACCGCCCGTCATATGCGCTGTGACGTCCAGCGTCTGGCAGAGGACACGATGTCCATAGCTTGTCCAGCCGGGCGCCATTTCATAGTCGTCAATCCGCTTGCCGTCAAGGTACACATGATAGGTGCCCAGGGCCGTGCTGTACAGGTAAGCTTCCTCTACATCGCGTTTTACCTCAATGGATGTAAAAACTTCTGTGACACCCATGAACTCCTCGTCCTGGTCCGCCGATATAAAGGTAAAGCTGTCCCCGGGGATGCCCGTCACAAAACTGTTTCTCCCCTCGGCACTTCCATGGTCCGTGATGGCCCGGATGGTCACAAATACTCTTCTGGCATGCGGCAGGTCCAGGTCCAGGTCCACAGACTGCCTGCTGTCCGTTTCCGCCCTACCCAGGACCTGTGTCCCGTCAGCCCGGATGCTGACTGAAACCTCGGCACGCTCCTGCCTGCAGCTTCCGCCTTCGTACTGCCATGAAATGTGGATGGGACCCGTCACACCCATCGCCTGTCTGAGATGGTTGACCCTGATCCGTGTTATTCTGACTTCATTCATTTCCGAACACGATCCTTCTGTAATTTTCTCCGTCTGTGGCACCTTCTGTTGACAGGCAAAGAACCACAGAGTCCCTGCTCAGTCCCAGCTTTTTCCTGCCTTCAGGGTCCCTTGCGATCTGCCACAGTGCACCTGTGGTGCTCGCCCCGCTCTCGCCGGATCTGATGCCCTCCTTTGCAAGGAGTCTCATCCCGTCCGCGGCAGCCCCGTCTTCAATTGTGATAAAGTCATCTGCCTGGTCCATGAGCATTCTGGCGGCAATGGTACAAGGCATGCCACAGCACAGCCCTGCCATCATGGTCCGCATCGAATGGCGGGTGCCGTGCATCTGACCATCGTGGGCAAGGGCCGTCTGATACAGACAGTCCGCCTCGGTTGCCTCTATGACCGAAATTCTCGGACCTTCTCCATAGACATCGCGGAAATAAGCGCACAGACTGGCTGCCATGGACCCTACGCCAGCCTGCAGAAGGATGTGCGTCGGGACCTGACCTGTCTGCATTACGATTTCCTCGCCCATCGTCAGATATCCCTGCATGATCCTTCCCGGATAATCCTCATAGCCTTCCCAGGCTGTATCCTGGGTAAGGATCCATCCCTCTTTTTCTGCTGTCTCACTTGCCAGCCGGACCGTTGCGTCATAATCCTCCTGTGTCACAAAGACACGTGCATTTTCGTGCCTGATATTTTCTACACGTTCATCCGCACTGCCTGCAGGAAGAAACACAACGGCAGATGCGCCAAACATGCGTGCCGCCCAGGCTATCCCCCGGCCGTGGTTCCCGTCTGTAGCTGTGGCAAACGTCAATTCTTCCCGTTTTTTTCTGTCACATCCAACAATGCGGGCATAATCCGGCTCCCCCGGAATCCCCAGCTTTTCCTGCAGGACACTCGCTATGCAGTAGCTCCCTCCCAGACCTTTGAAGGCGTTGAGCCCAAAGCGCGCACTCTCATCTTTCACATAAAAACTTTCAATGTCCAGTTTGTCCGCCAGTGCTACTGCTTTCACAAGATTTGTCATCCTGTAATCCGGGATGCTTTCATGAAAGCGGCGCACCTTCTGAGCCTCTTTCCGGCCATAGCCTTCAAAATGCACCGTTTTCCGACAGGGATTCTCAAGCCATTGCAACTTTGTCACATCCTTCTGTTCATGTCCGTGCACCGTATGTGCCTTCCCTGAAAAACATGGGACCGTCAGTCAAACCGGAAGGTCCACAGCCAGCCTGTTTTTGCCGTACAAATACGTTTTTTTGGGCATCTTTTTAAAGAACAGTTTCAAGATATGCCGCGAGCGTTTCTGCAACCCTGAGGTGCGCTGCCTTTCCGGGATGGGATCTTGCTCCCAGGTCTTCTCCCATGGGGGGAAGAAGCACAAAAGCGGCCCGCCCGTCCCCATACTTCTCCTGATAACGCCTGACCCCGTCGGAAAGCGTCTTCCCAAGTTCTCCCGGAATCATCCCGTAGCAGAAGACAATAAAGGCTTTGGGGTTCCATTTGCGTACCTTGGCCAGAAGCGCAATCTGTGCCTCCTGAATGGCCAGCAGGCATTCAGGGTCCGGCTCCCCGTTTTCCAGCCGCTTTTCCTGAAATGTTTCATGCCCGTCCTGGCTGACCCATGCACGCTGGTCAAAGGCACCGTTGTCATTCGTGCCCAGGTTCAGGACCACAGCATCCGCCGGTGATGCCTGAAAATCAAAAGGCTCTTTGTCGCAGATCCCGCAGACAGATTCATAAATGCTCCCCAGTGTACAGTGCGGATTATTGTCCCAGCTGCTCCGGAGCCCCCAGCCGCTCTGGGAAACAATACGGAAGTCCGCTCCAATGCGCTCCGCAGTCAGGTACGGAAACGCATTCATCGCACAGAACCATGTCGGGATCCATTCCTGTTCCACCTGTGCACCAATGGCACCCTCTCCGGTGGTCAGGCTGTCCCCGACAAATTCAATCATCCGCTTCCGTCCCTGAGGCCTTGAAATTTCCCCTTCATATTCCAGGGCCGTGATGGTCAGACAGGCCGATGGGTCTTCCGGCATCGGCTGAAGGTCCCTGATGATCCTCACCCTTTGTTTCGCGCTCCCGGCCATATTCGCAAGGAAGCGGAAAGATGATTCTCCGCGCGCAACGGGGAACCTCGCGATCCATGCTCCGTCCACTTCAAGGCTTACCCAGGGCTCATACTTGACATAGTCCGCGGAGAAATGCACCGTAAGAAAGGTCCCCTGGAACAGGAACTCAATGCCGCTCCCTGTCCAGAACAGGCGAAGGGCCCCGTTTTCCATCCGGTTGCGGCCATGGCTGACCACCTGATCCATCATTTTATCCATTTTCTGAAGCATACGCGTTTCCCCTTTCCTCCATTTCTTTCTCGGCATATACAACACACCCGATCCCCTGCTGGCGGGCATAATCAATGATGCGCCTGGTGCTGCCTTCATCACCGTTATAGTAGGCAATAAGGCGGTTGGCATGGTTTACCATCCATATGTTCCGTTTTTCAAAGGCGTCATTGTCAAAAGCTTTACAGACCTCAATACGCAGGTCTGCCTTTTTCCAAAGGTCCTGATACGCCTTTTTCCACGTTTCGTTCCACCTGTAGGAAAAAGTCGGATAAGGTGCTGCCGCGATCAGGTGCAGCTGGGGATTCTTCTCCTTTTTTCTGACAAGGATCTCGCCTGCCCAGATATCTGCTCCCATCCCCATGCCGGTGATAAAAGTCACATAGCCGTCAGCTATAGCCTCGTCAATTCTGGCTTCGAGCCAGGCTTTCACCGTCTCTGGTCCGGCCTTGAGCTTCTCGGGCCGGTGTCCCGAAAAACAGCACCGGCGAAGGCGCTTGTCCGCTTCTGTCATTTCTTTTCCTTTCTGCTGCCCGTCAGATTTTCAATGGGCAGTAATCAAAGCCGGCATGCATGCGCAAAATCAGTCCGGCAATCAGTTCTATTGCGTTTTCAAGGTCCTTCCAGTTCGCCACTTCCACTGAAGAGTGCATGTACCTGAGCGGAATGGAAACCAGGACCACGGGAACGCCGTTACCTGTCATAAGGACCGTATCGCCGTCCGTAGACGTTTCCCCGCCGGCTACCTCATACTGAACCGGGATCCCTTTCTCCCGGGCAATTTCTTCAAGCGCCTCGTTCAGGCGCTTGTTCACCATACCGCTGTGGCAAAGTACAGGTCCTTTGCCCAGCACAATCTTCCCCGTGTCCCCCGGCTCTGTTCCCGGATAATCGCTCGCCCAGGTCACATCAACGATGACCGCACAATCAGGCTTAATTTTCGAGGCGGCAAAATAAGCCCCTCTCCCTGTCGTTTCCTCACCTGTAGCTGTATGGGCATAGATCCCGCATGTTGCCCCGCGCTGCGCTGCAAGTTTAGCTGCCTCAAGGACCACAAAAGCACCCGTTTTGTCGTCAAGTGCCCTGCACGTAAAATGGTCGTTGAGGAGCTCACGTACCACAGTGTCGGCACACACAGCGTCCCCGATGCTTACACAGGATTCCGCTTCTTCCCTGCTTGACGCACCAATGTCAATCAGCAGGTCCTTATCCTTCATCTCCGTTTTTTTGAGGAGATCCTGATTCACCACACCGACACCGCATATTTTTCTGCGCTCGGTCCCCTCGCCATTTTTCACTTCATGTATGATCTGCATAGGACTGCCCACATACAAGGATGGGCGGACCCCGCCGGCCCTCTGTACGTGCACCATCCCATCCTCGCCAATGCAGGTGACCCGGAACCCGATCTCGTCCATATGCCCTGTAAGAAGGACGCGTACTTCTGCATCCGGATTGACTATGGAGACAGCATTGCCCGCTGCATCCACACTCTGTCTGTGGGCAAACGTTCTGCCAAATTCCAGCGCATTGTACTGATTTGCTTCTTCTAGGCCGCTGACAGAAACCGTCTCAAGAAGACGGTACAAAAATGAACGGTCCATCATCTTATCCTCTTTCTGCTTGTCGTTAAAGAAATCTTCATGCGGCAGTCAATCTGTTCACTGCCGCCATCGTGCTGCTTATTTCCCGGAAAACATCATAGCGATGTATCTCCATCATTTCAAGTATCCCCTGACGGAAAGGACAATTCTCCGTAAAAGAAAAGTACCCGTTTCCAGATCGGACAGCTCGCCGTCCTTCAAGCCGGGTACCTGATCTATGTCCGGTATTTCATGCGCCATGCTCCCCGTTCAGAAACGGCTGTCCGGGCAGGAACCCTGCCTGAAGTGTGTGCAGGATCCATGCAAGACCTTTGGCGCACCGTATATCTGCATCCACAAAGTGATTGCCCACGTTCCATTCAAGCGTGCACGCACAGCCCCGTTCTTTAAGCAGCCTGTACTGCGCCTCAATCGCGTCCCCCACCTGTGACATCACGGGATTTTTTGTTCTGGGCTCTTTATCCCCCAGACTCAGGTACACAGGCTTACTGCCTGTCATGTGCTCCCTTGCGTACGCGATCCACCCGGGAAACCACACTGAAGGGGAAACGGCTGCGTAGCCCCTGAATGCCTCCGAATGGCACGCCGCGTACAGTGCAAAGAGCCCGGCGAGAGAATAGCCGCACAGCACATACTGCTTATCATGTCCCCAATTTTTTTCCATAGCCGGGAGCACCGTGCCCACAAGCTCCTCAAGGCTTGCCTGTGCGCCGTGGCCAAAGGGCGTTTTGCCAAAAACAGGAGGTGCGTCCCACGGGGAAAGGTCCGAGAACCAGTCCCTGACCGGGTACGCCATAATACAGAACTGGTCAGTGCCAAGACACTGTGAGAGATGGGCATATTCGCTTTCCATCAGCGTCACATCATGTTCATCGGCCATCTGGACCATCCACCAGTCAGCCTCCGGCCTGCCGAAAAGGAGAGCACGGCCCTCCGCTGTGATTCCTGGCATTATGTCATTCTCCTTCTTTTTACCGGATGATCCTGCCCTGTTTCATAATCAGTTTCCTGTCAGACAACGCGTCTTTGCACCGCTCATCATGTGTCACAGTAACCAGGGCACATCCTGATTCTTTCTGCAGTACGCGTATGCCTTCAAGCATCATCCGTAGGTGTTCAAAATCCTGTCCCACTGTGGGCTCATCCAGAAAGAGGACTTTGGGGTCCGTGGCGCATACGCAAGCCACATCTGTCCGCCGCTTCTGTCCCTCTGAAAGAGATTGGGGGTGCCTGTCCTCAAGGCCTGCAAGTCCGAACATTTCAATCATGCGCTTTGCCCGCTCAGGCGATACCGCACATCTTGCCACTTCCTGATAGACGGTCGGCATAAACAGCTGATAGGATGGGTTCTGGTAGACATAGCCCGTTTTCCGGAACCACTCGGGCATGGCATGGATGCGCTGCGAACGGATCACATGCTGCGTATAGCCGCCTGCGGTGGGTTCAATCAGGCGTGCCAGCAGTCTGAGGAGGGTGGTTTTGCCGCACCCATTCGGCCCCAGCAGTGTTGTGCGCTCCCCTTCCCGGATGTCCATAGTGACTGAACGCAGGACATCAATATGATGGATCGCGTAATAGACTTCCGAAACAGAAATCAGTTTTTCTTTTCCCGTAAGCGGCTGACCGTCATAGGGAATGGTCCTGCCGCTTTTCAGGCCCAGACGCGTGGGTTCTTTTTCCGAAGTGATCTTTCCCTGGTCAAGTGTATGGACCACATCAGCAAAAGGCAGGACAAGGTCCAGTCTGTGCTCCACAAGAAGTACAGCATAGCCTTCCTCTGTCATGGCTTTCAGTGTCCTCAGCAGCATCACTGCACTTTCTCTGTCAAGATTGGCCAGAGGTTCATCAAGGATCACAGTCTTCTGGCCCATGGCAAAAATCGATGCCGTGATCAGGCGCTGCTTCTGCCCGCCCGACAGCTTCCTGGTGTGCATTTCTGCTTTGAGGTGCGTCTGTTCCAGCGCCGCCTGTACGTGCTTCTCAATTTCATCCGGTTCCATACCGATGTTCTCACAGCCGAAAGCCACCTCATCGTCGACCCTGTCGTGAACAATCTGATCATCGGCATTCTGCAGGACGCTCCCAATGAATCGGGCGCGCCTTGCGATCCCCTCCCCGGTCATATCCTGTCCGGACAGAAAAATTTGCCCTGTCAGTTTTCCCGGCACAGTCCCCGGGATCACTCCGTTGATCACCGAGAGCAGCGTCGTCTTCCCTGTCCCGGACACACCCTGCAGGACAGCAAATTCTCCGAAATCCACAGTGAAGTCCAGATTGTGCAGGATGTCTGTTTTTCCGTCATAGGAAAACGTGATATTCTGAAGTTCTATGGCATGCATCATTCGTTCACCGCATAGTTTCTGTCCGCCACTGCTTTGACTGAGGGACGATGGGATACAAGGACAATGCTTTTGTCCCTGCGCACCTGATCGAGGGTCATCAGGATGTGCCCTTCGTTGAGGGTATCAAGGTTGCTCGTCGGCTCGTCAAGCAGGATCAGCGGGGCATTGCTCAGAAAAGCTCTTGCAAGACCAATGCGCTGGCGCTCACCGCTTGAAAAGAGCCCGCCAAGCTCACCCGCTCTGGTGTCATATCCTTGTGGCAAGGTTTCGATGAAATCGTGGATAGACGCTTTCTTCGCCGCCTCTACGACCCGGCTGCGGTCCGCTGTGAGGTCCCCGATCCGGATATTGTTCTCAATCGTATCGTTGAACAGCTCCGTTTCCTGGGTGACAAAGGCCTGATTGGCCCTCAGGCTTGCTGTATTGATTTCCCTTACATCGGTACCCGACATGGTGACAGACCCTTCACTGACATCATAAAAGCGCATCAGTGCCTTAAGGGTCGTCGATTTCCCGCTGCCGCTGGGCCCTGTGATACCCGTGATCCCTTTTCCCGGGACTTCCATTGAAAAATGGCTGAGCACATTTTGTTTCCCGTCGTAGGAGAATGTGATGTCGGTGCATGCCATGTCCTCATACGCAACATCTTTGCCTGCTGTCACGTCTTCCACAACAGGTTTTTCTTCAAGCAGGGACAGCACGCGTTCACCTGCGGCCAGTGTCTGGGTAAGGGAGCCAGCCAGTGCAGAAAGGGCCGCCACAGGCCCAAAGGAGCTCATCAGGCCTACTGTGCCCATCAGAACCTCCCGGGCGCCAATGGCCCCATTGTTATACAATCCGAGGGCCGCAAGGAGAATCACAGATGAGAAAAAGACGATCACCGCATCGGTCAGCCCCGCTTCGACCCCCTGCTTATTGCTCAGGCGCTTCTGTGCTGCGCTCATCTCATCAGAGCGGGCGTCAAGGTCCTTTTTCCGCTGATCGCTCCTGCCATATCTCAAGGTTTCGGCAAGGCCCCGCAGGCTGTCCAGAACAAAGCCGGACAGTGCGCCTGCGCATTCGCGCACAGCAACGCCATCGTCCTTCATATAGCGCGAAAAAACAAGCGGAAGGACGGCTCCCACAGCAACATAGGCAGCTCCTGCAATGAGCGCAAAGAGCGGGTGCAGGGAACCAAGGAAAATCAGCATCACAAGTGAGGTGATGACGGCAATCGCGATGGGTGAAATGGTGTGTGCATAAAAGACTTCGAGGAGCTCAATGTCTGTGGTGATGGTCGATATGAGCTCACCCTTGTTTTTTGCGTCCATCTTTGCGGGGGAAAGACGGCGCAGCGCCCCAAATACATGGTCACGGATCAGGGCCAGGAGCGTAAAGGCGATATAGTGGTTCCGGTTCTGTTCCCCGTAATGGAGAACGCCGCGAAGCACCGCCAGGGTCATGACCAACGCAAAGAGGTTTCTTGCACCCCGGGGATCTGCCGTGGTCTGCCACAGTGCCTGGGATCCAAGGACTGTTACAGAAATGGCACACAGATGGCCCAATACGCCCAGTACAATGGCCAGGAGCATGTGTCCGCTCAGGGGCCTGAGGAGACGGATCAGGCTTCCCATGATCTGCATCCCGCTTCGTCTTGTTTTTCTTTCCATTACTGTGTGTCCCCTCCTCTGGCATACTGTTCATATACAGCCTGGGCCTGATGAAGTGCCCTGTATGCTTCATTGTCCCTGAGAAGCTCCTGGTGCGTGCCCGCCCCGGCCACTTTCCCAGTATCAAGGACATAGATCCGGTCAGCCCCGATGGCATTCTCCAGACGGTGGGTAATGAGGAGCACAGTCTTCTCGCCTTTGAAAGCATAAATGGTATCCATGATATCCTGTTCGCTCTCCACATCGATATTGGAGGTCGCTTCATCGAAAATATAGAACGGCGTATCGTACAGGAGGGCACGCGCAAGGGCAATTCTTTGCTTCTGCCCGCCAGAAAGATTGGAAGCACCTGAATCGATCCTGGTATCAAGACCGCTCTGCGTTTCCAGCCAGTCCCATATTTTTGCTTTCTTCAGTGCCCCGACCATTTCATCATCGCTGGCACCCGGTTTTCCCATTTCGACGTTTTCACGCACCGTTCCCTGGAAAATAAAACTCGATGCGCTCACCACAGTGATTGTGTCAGAAAGACTTTTGCCCTTCAGGCTGTACACTTCCTGTCCGTCAAGGGTCAGCGAACCTGTATAGCCTTTCTGCGCGCCTGTGAGAAGGGCCGCCAGGGTGCTCTTCCCGCAGCCCGACTTCCCCACAAGGGCCGTCAGGGAACCCTGCGGTATCACCAGATCCACGTTCTCAAGCGCGTTCCGCTCCCCGTCATAGGAAAATGTCAGACCTTCCGCTGCCACGCTCATGTCACCCTCGACCTCTCTGTCCCCATCCACATCCTCGTCAAGCCTGAGAATGGCAAACAGTTTATCGCTGGCAGCCATGCCGTTCATGGCCACATGGAAGTAGGAGCCGAGGGTGCGCATGGGCAGGAAGAAGTCAGCTGAGAGCATGATCACAAGGAAAGCCTGCCATAAGCTGATCTGTCCCGCAAGGACTTCTGAGACAGCGAGAATCACACCGAGCGCGGCGCCCCCGTAAGCTATGATATCCATGATGATAATGGAGTTGAGCTGCATGGTCAGCACTTTCATGGTGATAAAGCGGAACTCCTCAGCTTTTTCATTCATTTCCCGGTGTTTTTCAGCGTCTGCCTGATAAATCTTCAGTGTCGTCAGCCCCTGCATATTCTCCAGGAACGTGTCGCCAAGCTGGGTGTATTTTCCCCAGTACCGTCTGAGCAGGTTCTTGGCCAGTTTCTGCACAAGCATGATGGAAACAGGGATCAGCGGGACGCAGATGAAAAGGACAACGGCCGCCTTTAGACTGACCGGCGAGAGAATAATGAAAAGGACAATCGGCGCGATCATGGCATAGAAGAACTGAGGAAGGTCCCTGCCAAAATAGGTCTCCAGCTGATCGATCCCTTCCACTGCCACCTGGATCACTTCGCTTGTCGATACTTTTTCATGATAAGATGCGCCCAGTCCCGTCAGCTTATCATACAAAAGGCCCCTCAGTTTTTTCTTGGCGCCTGCCGAAGCGAAGAAAGCCTCACGTGAGGCCCACATTGTGCCCAGACATCGTCCGGCTGCACAGACACACAGCACCAGCGCGGTGAGGAATACATTCTCCACCTTTTCACCCTGAAATACCCGTGCAAGACATCTGGCGATGGTATAGATCATCGCCACGTTGCACATAAGCTTCACAAGCTGGGCCAGGACATTAAGAACAATATGCCCAATGGCTTCCGGGTATTCTGAAAGCAACTCACGTTTGATCACAGACAAACCTCCTGATATTAAAAGGGGAAAAAGCGGACAATAAGAAGAAGCAGCGCCAGAACGAGGACCAGTGCAAGAAAAACGGCGTCCCTTTTTTCCATGTGCACGGGCCGGTAAACCGTCGCTTCCCCCTCTCCGAACGCTCTTGTCTCAACGGACAGAGAAAGCGTATCGGAGATCCCGATCACGCGCATAACAAGAGGAACCAGGAAAGCCCTGTACAGATTGCGCGGCGCGTACCAGGCCGGTGACCACCATCTTGTGTCTATTCCCCGTGACCGCATGGCTTCACGGATCTGGAAAATTTCGTTATAGAGGATCGGGACGAACCGCACAGTGATCAGCATGCCCAGGGTCAGAATCCTCGGCATCCTGAGCTGATTGAGGCTCCGCGTAAGCTGGGAAGGCGGGACAGAGAGCATGGGAACCACCGCGATTCCCACCAGCAGACACCTGGCAGGTGTGATCCAGAACATATCAAAGGACCCGTTCATCAGTGCCGTGATCCCCCCTGCCACAATGCCGAGCACGCCCATGCCAAGGCCCAGCATGATCACTGGCATAACAAACCCGTAGCTCACAAACAATGCACAAAGGCATGCAATGTACGCAAACAGGAAGGGCGTTGCAGAACAGATCATCCCTATCATCAGAGAAAACAGAGAACACCCCAGCGCCACAAGTGGGTGGACGGGGTGTTTTGCATGAAAAGATTCAAACATCAGCTTTCACTCGGGCGAAGCTTGCCCGCCTTCTGCAGTTCGCCTGCGATCTTCAGTCCAAGAACGGCTCCCAGAACGGAGAGAACGATGACTCCGGCGAAAACAAGAAGTGTGATCCCAACGGCCGTGGTCCTGAAATGTTCAAAGGAAGAGCCATTGAACCATAAAGAAAACGGAAGGGAAAGCGGAACTGTGAGGATCATCCAGAGGCTGGCAGCTGTAAGAACAGCTGTTTTTTTCTCATAGCTCCGGAATATCAGCATAACGATGATCTCCGCCAGCAGCCCTCCGATAAAATTGTTGAAAAACATGACAGGGGCCATAAAAAGAAGGGGAAAACCTGTAAAAAGGCCAAAAATCGTGAGCGTTCCCGGAGCGCCTGCCTTTTTCAGTGCGATCACGGCAAAAAGAGCATAGAACAGGCATGTCACAAGCGTCTGAATGCCAAACACTTCGCTGCGCATGACAGGCATGGCCAATGCACCGAAAAGGGTGGTCAGTGCAGCGAGTACAGCAAGAAAAACAATGTCTTTTACGGTAAACTTATGGACTTTCATCATCCAACTCCTCAATCAGATTCACAGGCCCTCTCCCCTGGGGCACCTTACGCTATTTCAACACGGAACGCGGCTTTCCTTCCTGGTCAGGCTGTTCCCTCCAGAAAATCTGACCGTTCCAGCACAACGGCACAGTCTGTTCCCGGTGCGGGGCTGCATGTCAGTGCCTGTGCCGTCTCATGTACCGCAAAGAGGGACCTTGCCCCGGTAACAGGATTTACATAATAAGCACGATACGTGCCCAGACCGGATGCATCCAGGACAAACGGCTTGCCGGAGCAGCAGTAGGCCAGAATAAAATCTTCCGAAGCCAGACAGGGAATGTAATCATATTTTTCCCCTGAACCGGAAAGAATCCTCTCCGGTTCGGGGCGCGCCTTTTGCCAATCATATCTTTCCAGCAGTTCTTTCAGGATCCGCATCTCACCTGCACCCTCAGCATGAAGGGCTTCCTTCCAGGTTGTTTTTACCCCATATTTGCCCTTTGCCGGGTCAAGGCACATCTGCTGGACAGCACAGTGCCCATACGTATGGCCGCATGTTCCCGACAGAACGGCCCACCAGGCATAGCGTCTGACATCTCCTGCCTGCCAGCAGGGCTGCGTGCTGTCATGCAGGCCCTGAAGAATGGCCTCATAGGAGGGTTCCCCGTCCAGTGTCGGCTTGGGAGGCAAGCGCAACAGGTCTATGCGGGCGTACCGGTAATTATCTTCACCAAAAAACTCGTTTTCAATGGGGTGGTCGTCCCAGGCGCCCAGACTCCTCTGGTCGTACCTCCTGTGCCCGGATTGGAACATATTGAAATCCAGCCAGGGCTCCTCATGGAACCATTGGGAGGAACTTGTCCGTCCAAAAGGATGGTAGGTAATCAGTCTGTCGGGTGTCCTTGCTTTGAGGTACTGTCCTGCTTTACGGTAAATCCCCCTGCAGGCCTCCCCTTCGATATCCCCGCCCAGCACCCAGATAATATTCGGCAGACCTTCATAGACATGCACGACATGTGCAAGGTAACCCTCCACATTGTCTTCCCTGAGGAATCCGTCCTTCACAAGACTGCCCCAGGCCGGAAGCAGGGCAAGGTAAAGGCCCATCCGGGAAGCCATTTCCGCCGTTTTCCGGCTCTTTTCATCATAAGCTCCGTCCATCCTGTACCTGCCTTCCGACAGGCTGCTCGCTTTCTCGCCCGGATGGGTATATCCGTACACACACTGTATGACCGTAAACCCCAGTTCCTTCCGGTTCTGAAGATACAGTTCTGTTTCCTCCATCGTCAGATTGGCCATAAGGAGCCAGGCCGTATCGGCAAGGAAGAAAAAGGGATGGTCACCATTTTTCAAATGCTGACCATCGACACGCAGGGGACCTGATTGCCAGGGTGCCATTTGATTACCTTCCTTCAGGGAAAAATTCTTCCAGTTCCCAGTCTTTAAGCACATCTGAGACCCTTTCCACCTTATGGCTCACAAGGGAACGGGACATAGCCTCCATGACAGCGATGGTGCGGATGCCCTCCATCAGGTCCGGCTTGGCTGTCGTACCGCTGTGCACACAGGATGCAAAATCCTCAAGATAATTCTGGTACTCGCCCGCATGGTGCGTCTCACCCTCAAAGCGGTAATAGTAGGGACGCTTGCTTTCAAAGCTTTCCGTTTCGGTATATTTGAACTTGCCCGGTTCAGAAAAATGGTAGCCGTAATCAAAAGGGCAATCGGCCTTTGATGCGCCCATCGTTCCGCGGACAGTGCATGTGATAAAGTGTTCCACAGGTCTGGCCAGGGCTGGAATGGCATAAGCGCCAGTGACTGACGCCGTCACGCCGCTTCTGTCCCTGAGCAGGAACTTCAATGCGTCCTCCGCCTCAACCCCCAGCCGCCTGGAATTGGAAGATGTGGTGCCAAACCCCACAACCTCCTCGACATCAGGCAGGTACCATACAGCGAGGTCCAGGGCATGGATCAGGAAATTATACATCCATGAAAAGCCTTTCTCATGGCTCCAGGAACGTTCCAGGAACCACCTGGAATCACTGATATAGCTCGTCTCTACCGTGACAAGCTCCCCGTTCCGTCCTGCCTCATAGTCCTTCCTCTGGTGCATGGTTGCCTCGAAATAACGGGAAGACTGGCCGACAAAGACTCTTTTGCCTGTTTTCTTCTGGATGTCCAGCAGTTTCCGGGCCTGTGTGAGGTCAACCATCAGCGGTTTGGTGCATACCACATCCTTACCGGCTTCGAGTGCCATACAGATATGTCTGGCGTGGAGCTGGTCAGGTGTGTAAATTCCAATGACATCAATCTGCGGGTTGCGGAGCATCTCAGCATAATCGAGTGTGTACCCTTCAATCCCGAATTCTTCGCATCTTTCCCTGCACAGTTTTTCATCAAGATCGCATATAGCGCCCAGTTCCCATGCCCCGCTGCTCTGTACAGCGGAGATGACACTTCTTCCCTCTCCAAGTCCCAGTACGCCCATCCTGAGTTTTTTCATTCTGCCTCTTCTCCTATCTGTAATCTGCCGTCCCCGGCAAAGGGATATGTCCTGTCTCCCGCGACAGCTTCCGCCTGCGTGCCCGCAGGCACATGCAGGCAGGCGAAGGAGACTTTGCCCTCATGCCAGATCATTTTCTCAACCGTAACCGGTCCTGCCTGAATCTGGTGCATCTCCCCATCCGTCCACGCCCCGGGAAGAGCGGGAAGGAGCAGCACTTTTCCTGACCGCCACTGCACCAGCATTTCCGCCACGGCCTGGACATAGCCGGTATTCCCGTCCAGCTCCCATACTTCGGCATCATTCTCCGTGCTTTCCATAGCCGGATGCATGAACAGAAGTGTCGGTGTGCGGTGCTGCGCCATGGCCTGAAGATGGGCCAGTGCCTTGTCGCCATGGCCAAGGCGCGCCTCATAGAGCGCGAGCATGACGCTGGCCCAGGGTGTGGATTCAAAGCCGTTTTCCAGCCGGTCCTCTATCGTTCTCTCCGCCGCCTGTGCCAATTCTGTGGTTTCGGCTGTTATCTCATCATACGGATAGAGCCATCCGAGGTGGCTCAGGTGCCTGTGCCCTTTCTCCTTAAGGGGAAGATCATGTCTGTATTCCCGGATCCTGCCATGCTTATCGATTTCAGGGCCCGGTATCCTTTCAAGGACCCCCGCCACCTGTGCCGTCTTTGCACCTTCTGTACCTGCTTTCCTGCACAGCTCGAGGTACCCTCTCAGAATGCCCCGCATATGTGCGTTTTCAAAGGCTGTCCCCATATCCGCATAGCAGGTGCTTTCTCCGAACACAAAACCATTCTCCGGAGAGACAGAAGGTCCGCCCATGAGCCGCCCGTCCACTTCCGTCACATATCCGAGAATAAAATCGACAAACGGTTCCAGGCAGGGAAGCGCTGTCTGTGTGACAAACACCATGTCTTCCGGGTGATATTCCGCATGGCGGAGAACAGCTTCCATGAACCACCATCCGCATCCCGGACAGGGAGCAAGCGGGCGGCCCCAGTAGGGGGCAGCATAGCCAAATGCATTCGTGGACAGCTCACATGACGCGCCGTCCAGGCCGTAATAACCTTTTGCGGCTTTTTTCGCCTGCGGAATGAGGCGGTAGCGCATAAAGTCAAACGTCGGCTGCATACCAGGCATGCGCAGTGTTTCCAGGGCAAGCGTATTCATCTGGGTGTTGACATCCAGATGCAGGTCGTTTGTCCATCCGAGCCGGCAGGCTTCCCCGTCATTCCATACCCCCTGCAGCCCCGCGGGAAGCGGACTTTTGTCACTGTAAGCTGACCTGAGCAGATATTGTCCGAAGAGAACCTGACGGTTCACCTCTTCCTGTCCATGGATCCTGATGCGGAACGGGGACTGCACAGCTTCCCGTGCTTTCCCGCCGAGGTAGCCGTGAACAGCTTTTTCAATCTCAGTATCCAGGCACTTTTTCAGAATCTCCCTCCATCTTTGTCCCGGAAGTTCCCCAGGGTCCATCGCATAGTCTGTCTCCATACCAAGGAAAAGCATCATTTCGTGCCCATGCACCTGCAGGGCATCCTTCTGTGCTTCAATCTTCCCGTCTGACATGACATAGGCTATGCCCATCAGGTTCACGCCTGTCTGTCCGGGAGCATGGATGGGTTCGTGTGCCTGTGCTTCAAAATAAATACGGTCAAAAGCATATGCCGTCTTGGTAATGGAAGCACCCTGGATGCTGAAGCGGACATCCATCTCTCTGGTATCGCTCAGATGCAGGACCAGTACCTTAGGGTCCTCCATGGCATACAGGGAGCGCATCTGGATGCCGTCCCCCACCAGTGCGGCCGCAGCAATCCCATCTGTCATATTCAGCGATCTCTCATAGCTTTCCACATTGCCCACAGATTGGGACACCACGAGACATCCGACCGGGAGATTGGTGCCATAGTCCCCTTTCGTGCCAATAAAACCGCTCAGCGCTTCATGGCAGGAAGCATAATCGCCCCTGACAGCTGCCCGGCGGGCTGCCTGAAAAGCAGCCGGGGCCCCTTCCCGCGCTTGCAGCGGTGCTGTCCCGGACCAAAAGCTGACATGCCCCAGCCGGATTTCATCCCTGTCCACACCAAAACCGCATGCGGCGCCAAAGTGTCCGTTCCCTACAAGAAAGCTGTCCCGGAAACCCATCCCGGGGGTATGCAGAATCAGACGGTCTTCTCGCATTTCTTCCACTCCTAAAAATCACCGTGCATGGCACGGTGATCCGAATTACCCTTTGACAGAACCTGCTGTCACACCATCCATAAGGTACCGGTTAAAGAAGAGGAACAGGAGAAATACCGGTATCAGGCTGAGCGTTGACATAGCAAACATCGGTCCAAAGTTCGTTCCCTGTGCATCGGCAAAATTCTTAATGCCCAGGGACACAGTATACAACGCAGGTTTGGTCAGGTAAAGCAAGGGACCCATATAATCGTCCCAGATCCAGTAGAAGGAAATAACAATGGTGGTAATAATCGACGGGCCGAGCAAGGGCAGCACGATCCTCCAGAAAATGGCATATTTGCTGCACCCGTCGATCATGGCAGCTTCATCGAGTTCCTTAGGCAGACCGCGGATAAACTGCATCATCATGTAAATGAAAAACGGCCATCCGAGGAACTTGGGCAGTACGAGCGGAACAAATGAACCCACAAAGCCAAGGCTGTTCCAGATAATATACTGGGGTATCATGAGCACCTGTCCGGGAAGAAGCATGGTCATGATCATGCAGGTGAACCAGAACTTTCGTCCCCTGAAAGGGACACGGGCCAGGGCATAGCTTACCATAGCTGAAGAAATGACCGTTCCGAGTGTACCAAGGCCTGAAACAATGAAAGAGTTTTTAAAGTAAGTTGCGAAAGTATAGACACCGGCGCCTTTCCAGCCGTTGGGATAGTTTTCAAATACCCACACCGAGGGCCAGAAAGGTGCTTTTGTTCCAAGAATCTCCGTCTTTAACTTAAAGGAGGAGATGATCATCCAGAGCACCGGATAGACCATGAGCAGACCGAAGGCAATCACAAAGATATGATAAATGACATTTTTCGCAATCCGTCTCTCGCGCACAAATCTCCCCTCCTCTCAGTTTTCATAGAACGTCCAGTTGGAACTGGTTTTGAAAATAATCCCGGTGATCGCCGCCATAATCAGCAGCATCACCCAGCTCTGTGCACAGGCATAGCCCATGTGGGAATAGGCGAAACCTTCTGTAAAGATATTGAGGGCGATATAGTTTGTGGCGTAGTTCGGACCTCCCTGGGTAATGATCTGCGCCTGTGTAAATGTCATGAAACCAGATATGAGCTGCATGATCAGGTTAAAAAGAATAATCGGGCTCAGGCAAGGCAGGGTGATAGAAAAAAAACGCTTGACTGTACCGGCCCCATCAATCTCAGCCGCCTCATAGTAATCTTTGGGAATCTGCTTGAGGCCAGAGGCAAAGATCAGCATAGAAGAACCGAATTGCCATGCATTGCATAAAACCAATGGCAGAAATGCCCAGGAAGGATTGCCAAAAAAGTTAAATCCTGTTGCACCCAGCGACTTGATCACATTGACAATCGGGCCGCGGCTGCCAAAGAGCTGTTTCCATACAAGCGCGACAGCCACAGATCCGCCAATCAGGCTGGGAATATAATAAACAGCCCTGTAGAACCCCTGCACACGGGTGGGTTTTGTCAGAAGCATGGCCACAAAAAGGGCAAACACCAGCTTCAGAGGGACGCCGATCAGCACGTACTGAATGGTCACCAGCAGAGAATTTCCGAATGTCTGGTCCTTCATCAGGTTGATATAATTTGTAAATCCGATCCATTCCGGTGTGGCCGCGATCTTATAATTGCAAAACGAGTAATATAGGGACAGGCCCATCGGATACAGCGTCAGACCCAGGAAGCCAATAATGAACGGCAGGGCAAACAGATATCCGACGGTATTGTCGTTATACCAGAACCCCCCGCTGCTTTTTTTCTTTAGGACGGCTTGCATAGCTTACTCCTTCCAGACTCACCAGACTTACGAAAGAAGCGCCCTGAAGTGAGCGATTCAGGGCGCATGAAGTTCAAAACAATC
>CAMNGW010000002.1 GCA_946538615.1 uncultured Clostridia bacterium | reverse complement strand
TCGCCAACAAGAAAGCCGACGTTGTCCGCCTGTACCTGCCCCCGGACGCCAACTGCCTGCTCTCATGCTTTGACCACTGCATCCGCTCAAGGAACTATGTCAATGTCATTGTGGCATCCAAGCACCCCCGTCCGCAGTGGCTCTCCATGCCGGAAGCTGTCAAGCACTGCACGCAGGGCATCGGAATCTGGGACTGGGCATCCAATGATCAGGGACTGGAACCGGACATTGTCTTTGCCTGTGCCGGTGAGACCCCGACCCTTGAAGCCCTGGCGGCCGTATCGATTCTCAAGAGTGAGCTTCCGGACGTCAAGATCCGCTTTATCAACGTGGTCGACCTTTTCAAGCTTCAGCCTTCCACGGAGCACCCGCACGGACTGACGGATGCAGAATATGATATTCTTTTCACACAGGACAAGCCTGTGATCTTCGCTTTCCATGGATATTCCTCCCTTGTCCATGAGCTCACTTACCGCCGCCACAACAACCGTCTGATGCATGTGCGCGGCTACAAGGAGGAAGGAACGATCACAACGCCCTTTGATGTCCGTGTACAGAATGGCGTAGACCGTTTCCATCTCGTGCAGGAGGCGATCAAGTACCTGCCGCAGCTGGGCAATCGCGGTGCTTATCTCTATCAGAAGATGAGCGACAAGCTTGTGGAACATAAGCAGTATATCCACGCCTATGGTGAGGACCTGCCTGAAGTTGCCGGCTGGAAATGGTCAAAATAAGCTCCTGACATGAAAGACTATGGCCCATGTCTGTGACAGGGGCCGGAGGCTGGGAAAGCAGCGCGGTGCATGCCTCCCGGCCAGACCTTCAGCCCTGTTCTCTCATTGAGATCAGGGCTTTTCGCATAAACCATTTGCAGGCACCGCAGGACGCGCCGGATTTTTACTGAATATGGGTTCCGGATGGCTGGAAAAACGTTGACAAAGCTGTAAGAACTGATTATTCTAGAAGATGCCACGTACAAAAGCCGTCAAATGTACAGAAAAAGCTCTGTCTTTGTGTGCCGTGCTGCGCTGGCAGAAAGGAGATTCCCATGAAGAAATTCTTTTCCCTGTTGCTCGTGCTGTGCCTTTTGGGTTCATGCATGGGTCTGGCATCCGCAGATGGCACGTTCACACCGGGCGTGTACACAGCTTCGGCCCCCGGCTATCAGCAGGTCCCGGATGCAGTGACAGTCACACTGACTGTGGATGAAAATACCATTACCGGCGCTGCCATCACCGGTGACGGTGAACAGCCTTTTGGTGTCCCTGCGTATGAAGAACTGTCACAGGCCCTGGTTGGACGTTCGGATGCGGATATTGACACCGTTGCCGGTGCAACCATGACGTCCAATGGCGTGATTCTTGCTGCGAACAAGGCTCTTGCCCAGGCACGCGGAGAGGCCGTTGAAAATGACGCGCCCCTTGCTTTTACTCCTGGAACCTATGAGGCTGAGGCATATGGCTATAATGGCTATACAAGCTTTTCCGTCACCTTCTCAGACAGTGCGCTGACAGGTATCGAGGTCCTTAAAAATACGGAAACGGCACATGTGGGAGACATTGCTTTCCCGATCATGATCGAAGATATGCTCGCAGCCAACGGAACAGGTGTTGATGGTGTTTCCGGCGCAACATTTTCTTCCAATGCTCTGCGCACAGCTGTCAATGCAGCAGCTGAACAGGCCGGCTGCACCAACATGGACGCTTTCAAGGCGAACCGTGTCACCCACGAGGCAGGAGAGGCTGTTGACGTGACATATGATGTCGTCGTCATTGGCGCGGGCGGTGCAGGCATTGCCGCTGCGGCGCAGGCTGCACAGGACGGGAACACGGTCCTTGTCATCGAAAAGAACGCCGAGGTTGGCGGCAATACCCTGGTCTCAGGCGGCCAGTACCAGAGCGTGATGCCTTATCTGGTATGGGATGCCAGTGATCCCGATGCCACGACGGGCGTATATGCGTTCAATGGCGAAACCTATAACAAGGTCAAATCTGTCAATGGCTGCATCAATGAACTGAAGATGATCCTCAACTGGAGCGAGGAGCCTTTTGATGAAGCCTGGTACGTGGACCATGAGTTTGTCGCCGGCGATGCTGTTGAGCTGAGCAAACACGGCGTGCATGCTGAATACCTGCCTGTGCTCAAAGCTCTGAAGGAAGAAATCCAGGCTTATCTTGACTGGGCACAGCCCAAACTGGATGCTGGCACGCCCGAGAACCAGCTGACCCTTTTCTCCACCCTGAATCTGCATATTTTCCAGACCTATTACGGCGGCCTGCGTCAGAGCGCAGATAAGAGCCAGTGGATTTACGGCGACCTTGATCTGGTCAAGCAGTTCATTGAAGGCGGCCAGGGATTGAAGGAATGGCTCGAGGGACAGGGAGCGACATTCCGCGAGGACAGCCAGCCTACACTGATCGGAGCTCTGTGGTATCGTGAAAATGAATTCATCGGTTCCACTGTGGACCTCGATGGCGACGGAGCCCCTGAGATGGGACGCTGGGGTTCGTATTTTGCAGCCCCGATGAACACCCTGTATAAGGCCAACGAAGCCAACCAGATCATGCTGCGCACCACAGCCAACGAACTGATTGTGGAAGACGGCAAAGTAAAAGGCGTCAAGGCAACCAGATATGACGGTACGGAAGTTGTTGCGCATGCCAATAAAGGCGTGATTCTTGCCACAGGCGGTTATGCTGCAAACATCCCCATGGTGCTCTCTGAGAACGTGTACTGGAGCTCAGAGTATCTGACCAACGCTACCAAGACGACCAACCGTTCCTCCCTCAAGGGTGACGGCATCACCATGGCACAGGCTGCCGGTGCGGATGTCACTGGTCTGGGCTTCACCCAGCTCATGCCGATTTCCTGGGTGGACAACGGCAACCTCGCTTTTGGCGGCGGCAACTATGCCTGCTGGATTAACCCGACAACCGGCAAGCGCTTTGTCGATGAGGGTTCTGAACGTGACGTGCTGTCACTGGCTGAGTTCCGCAATGGAGTTGAGGTGAACGGGACAAAGGGCGTTTTCCTCGAGTTCTACAACGCTGAGGAACTGATTCCCGGCCCGATCCAGCTTGCAGAAGGCGATTATGAGGGCCGCTACTACCGCCGTACCATTGATCAGCTGCCTGAACTGCTCAAGGAACTGGGCATGGAAGCCGATCCTGACGTGATTATCGGGACCATCAAGGCTTATGACCAGGCAGTGATGGGCCTTGGCGAGTTCCCTGATGTGGGCAAAGCAATTGCTTCACGGTGCATCGGGAATGTGCAGAAGGATGAGAATGGCAACTATCTGCCTGATACCTATGATCTGGAAGGCACACTTCTGACCATCCGTCTTATGGCACCTTCCACGCACCACACGATGGGCGGCGTGAAAGTTGATACCCAGCGTCACGTGCTCAGCACGGATGGCACGGTAATTCCAGGACTGTATGCAGCCGGCGAAGTCACTGGAGGTATCCATGGCGGCAACCGTCTTGGCGGCAATGCAATCGTGGAAATCTTTGTGTCCGGCCGTACGGCAGCACAGGCTGTGAATGCTGACAATCCATAAGCTGAATCCTGTAAAAAATGACCTGCTGTGTATCGCAGCAGGTCCATGAGAAGAGAGCATCTGTGGGATCACAGGTGCTCTCTTTTTATCGGGGCAGGTGACCGCCGGGAGCAGAATATCTGATGTACTGGAGTATGCCAGGCTTCACTGAAAAATGAACGAAAAGATTCCATAGGAAATATAACAGACAGCATTTCATTGAAGCTGCATGTGTCTGTGGACCGCAACCAGACTGCTCCTGTGGGCCTGCCTGTGTGAGCAGTCAGTGAAAAAACAAACAGGAATAAGCGTATTCGACGGAAAAGGTCCGGCCAAAGGATTCTGCATCTTCACGGCTGAGCGTATCTGTTTCCATAATCCTTCTGATGATCGCTTCGCCGCCAAGATGCATTTCATTGCGGCAAACTCTGATTGTCCCTTCAATACATCCTTCTCCGGATCCTGATTTATACCCTTCAATAAATCCTTCTTTCCACTGAGACAGCCCATATTGTCTGAAAGTGTATTCCTGATCAAGCAGCATAATGCAGAAACTGCTGTGCACAATACGGATACGGTGCCTGATATCGGACCGGGCAGTTCCCTGTAATGGAAAAACGTTTGGCAGGGGAATCCTATCCTGATTTGTCTTGCTTCCAGGCCTGTTCAGCAACACCCCTGTGCTTTTCACAAAAGATGTGTTCCTGGGAACATGGAATGGCAGCGGGCTTCATTTCGGGTTCCTGAAGTATTCAAGGTAGATTCAAGGAATACCTGGTATCATGATCCTGCCAGGAGGGAAACGTGCACATTTCCAAGTGGCACTGTGCGGAACAAAAAATGAAACTCATGACAGAGAAGGAGAAATAGAATATGAAGAAATTACTTGCTTACATACTTGCGTTGGCCATGGTGGCCGCTGCGGCGTGGGCCGTTGCTGAAGAAAACACAGAAAGCACAACAGTACCGGAGACTCAGAGCGTGCAGCAAAGCCATGCTGCTTTTGCAGGAAAGACGCCGCATGGTATGAGAGAAAGGCCGCAGGTCCAGAAACGGAATGCGGATTCAAAAAGAACCACAGAAGATGATAAAACACTACAGGAAGACAGTATTGATGCAAATGCAGAAGCAGATCCGGAAGAAAACACAGGGAAAAACACGAAAACGACAAAGACTATGAAGAGAAGACCGCAGAGCACAAGAGGGGACGCTCCGGAAGAAAACAAGGAAGAGAACACGACAACGACCAGAAAGGCAAAGCCGGGGACCACAAGCGGAGCCGCCCCGGAAGGAAACGCGAAGAGCACGACAACGACCAGAAAGGCAAAGTCGGGGACCACAAGCGAGGATGCTCCGGAAGAAAAGACAGGTAAAAGCACCAGAAAACAGGCGAATGAAAAAACTGCTGATACGGTAAGCCAGCCCACGAAAAAAGCGGGTAACAAGGCTCAGGAAAACGATGGTGCTGCTGAAAATGAAGCAAACACAACAGCTGAAAACCAGAGTACATCTCCAGTTTCGCTGAAGAATTTTGAGGATATGGTAAAGAGCGGAAAAATCTCTCAGGAATCTTTCGAGAGGATCAGAACCTATATGAACACTGCCGCATCAGAAGGGAAGGAATACACCGAGGCAGGGGATCTTCTTTCAGCTTTACTGGAAGAAGGGGCAATACTTCAAAGTGAATATGATGCCGTACTTGCCACGAAGTGATGATGCATACTCTGAGTGTGCGTGATGGAAATGAACACACATAAAACATAAGACATGGCCTGTTTCCAGGCTGCAAGAGCATCTCTTGAGCGGCAATGTCATTTGGGAAAAGGTACGCAGCCCCTGAAAAATGTTTTCTGGCGAGCCGGATCAGGCAGGGAAAGGAGAAGGAACAGATGAAAAAGTCGTGGATTGCACTGATGCTCTGTCTGATGATTGCATTCAGTGCATGTGCGGAAAAAAATGTGTACACAGCAGTGGAGGACGACCAGAGTGCTGTAGATGTGTCGGGAACAGAGAAAATCGAGATAACAGGTGCTGTCATCCAAAAGACTGGCGGGAATGCCAGCAGTGCAGATGCGGCCAGTTTCCGCGGAGTGAATGCTGCGGTCAGGGTTTACGATCAGGCAGAATTGACACTGCGCAGTTCTGCAGTTGAAGCAACGGCCCAGAATGCAACAGGCGTCTTTGCTTATGATGGAGGGACCATACAGATAGAAGACTGTACGATTGATGTCAGCGGCGGCGGTGCCGGCGGTGTACAGGTTGCGGGCGGAGGAACGCTCATTGGGAAGAACCTTACAGTGACCAGTGCCAGTAAAGCAGCCATCCGTTCTGACCGCGGGGGAGGAACCATGCTGCTTGAAGGCGGTGTGTATACTTCCAAAGGAACAAACGGCTGTCCGGCTATATACAGCACAGCCGACATTACTGTGAAAAATGCAGTCTGCATATCAGAACAGTCCAGGGCAGTGATCATTGAAGGAAAGAACAGTGTGACCCTGGAAAATGTGACAATTGAAGGCAATGATCAGTCCACGAAAAGCGGCAGCATCCATGCCAATGTACTGCTCTATCAGAGCGCATCCGGGGACGCGAAGGAAGGCACGAGTGTTTTTACAATGACCGGAGGGGAAATGACGTCCCATAATGGCGCCATGTTCTACTGTACGAACACTTCCAGTGAGATCCATCTGAGCGATGTCAAGCTGAACCTTTCAGAAGACGGAGAACTGCTGATTGTTTCTGCAGGACGATGGGGCAAAGAAGGCCGTAACGGAGGCAACTGTGTGTTTGTGGCAGAGCAGCAGGAACTGACTGGCACGATTACAGTTGATGCTGTTTCCACTCTATCACTTCAGTTGGAAAAGTCTTCCTTCAAAGGTTCCATCAATACCAGCCAGAATGCTGGTCAGACCGAACTGGTGATGGATGCTGAAAGCACATGGGAACTTACTGGTGACAGTTATCTTTCATCCTTTACCGGTGACCCAGGGCAGGTTACAACGAATGGCTATCATCTCTATGTGTCAGGAGAACAGGTATGCTGATATGAAGAGCCATGTCCCGCAACTGAAGGAAAATGTGCCCTTCCGGAATGGATTTTCCTTATTCTGAATGGGCAGGACAGATAAGCCCCGGGGCTTTGGAGACCTGTTGTGCGGCTTATCGAGCAAAAGATTTTCCGGCAACAGAAAAAGTCTGCTAATAAAGGTCCCCAAAAAAACACCCCCAAACACACGTGTTTGGGGGTTCAGCTGTATTAAATCATATGAGCGGTTCAGTTCCCGGGCGAGGGGAGTTCAAGGTTTGAGAAGAAATCACCAATGCCTTTCATAATATCAGTGATGGACTCGGAAAGGGACCTGGAGAATTCCTCGTAATCAAGATGAGAAAAATAATCCTGCACCTGTGCAAGACCGGAGAGGCCAAGCTGTTTGGCCTGATCCAGTAAGTCTACGATCTGACTTCCGACTTTTTCCCACTCGGTTTCTGTAAAAAATGACTGGATGGACTGCAGAATGCCGTCCCAGTCGACATTGCGCAGCTTTTCCTGGAAATCATCCCAATTGATCTGGTCAATACGGGTCCGGATCTCATCAGGGAGTTTTTCCCATTCCACAGTCTGGATGTTCTGGATGAGACTTGCAACGAAATCCTCAACCGGACTTGCTGGCTGTGTTTCTTGTGCAAATGCGGTTCCTGCAAGAAACAGCATGAGCAAAGACATCAGGATACAGATTTTGTTCCGCATAAGTGTTCCTCCTGTTCTGTAAAGCAGCAGACTGTTTTCAGCCTGTCGGGATATGGCCTGACTTGTTCTGCTTATGGACTGCAGCATATGTTCAATCTATTCAGCTGCTGCCCGGCAGAACTTGTCATGAAAATGGAAAATGTGAAAGGAAACAAACTGTGTTATGAATGACTGGAATTGTCCTGCTGAAGTCTGGCCGATTCGTTGCGTTTTCTTTCGTCAAAGACCCATTTCATTCTCAGATCAGGAACGATCCACGGAAGGAAGGCAACGATAAGTAATGGACAGGCGAGATAATGGAAATGAGGGAGGAGCGTGGTCAGCAGGGCGAGAAACTGCACGCCAATTGTAAAGAATTCCTTCATGCTTTCGTTTACAGCGGATCTGATATCATTGCAGTCACTGGACCGGATGACTGCCTTTTCAAGAAGATAGTAGCTGCAGAAAACAGCAAGATGAAGGACAACATAAACCCTGACCGGTACGATGGCAAACCTGGATTTGCCAACCCATCCTGTGGAGACGGGTATAAAAGACAGCACAAACAGATACAGAAGATTTGACCACAGGATTCTTCCGCTTACAGTCCGGGCAACCTGAAACAGATGGTGATGATTCACCCAGTTTATGCCCACAAGGATAAAGCTAATCAGATAACTTCCGATCAGGGGCATGATATCCAGCAGATCTTCCCATTCATTGCCGTCAGGGAGATCAATCAGAAGAATGGTTATGGTTATGATAATGGCAATAATGCCATCGCTGAAGGCTTCCAGACGCCCTTTGCTCATAGGTATCCCCCGCGGTGCAGATTTGATATGCTGTTTGTCTCGCCAAACAGCGTCAAACATTATATACATATCCTGAATGCACCCGGGTGTTTTCATTATGTTTTTCTGCTCATCAGCTTCACAGCGGGCGGGGGACGGCGGGGAACAGGCTGTATTTCGCATGTTACCCGGCCAGCTCACTGATTTCAGCTTTTCCGGTGCGGACAATGATCAGATCCACTGCCCCGGCATGTTCCTTTGCCTCCTGCTTTTCAGACTGCACAGGGTTCACATGGAGACAGCCTTTTAAGGACCAGATTCGGGGATGCGGGCCGGAGTTTCTGCTTGCGCCAGACGGGAAACAGCAGTGTGCGGGGGCTGCTGTGTCAATCATCGCAGAGCAGCGTTGTAAATCCCAGATCGTAGGCAACAATGCTGTGACCATGAAAAAGTTCTTTGTTACCCATGATCTTTTTATCCAGGATCTTCTGAGCACCTTCTCTCAGTTTTGGAAGAATATCCGGTCCGACCGGGAGATCCCCGTGGGAAGGCCATATCTGATCGAACTGATCTGCCATGTTTTCAAGTTTGTCCAGACTGGAGATATAATCTTGCATATTCCGATGGGGACCGAACATAAAAATTCTTCCGTGCTGCTGAACAGGGTCACCGCTGATAAGGACACGGCGGGCAACATCCAGCACAGCGATGCTTCCGGGTGTATGTCCTGGAATATGTATAATTTTCAGCAATCGGTTGCCCAGGTCGATTTCATCTCCATCAAAGACGGGTATAAGCTGACCGCCTTGACCTGATTTGCGGTAGTTTTCTTCGTCTGCAGGATGCATACGGAAAGACGCGAACAGCCCATTGCTTCCTGTGTGGTCCATATCAGAATGGGTATTCAGGAGAGAAATGGGAAGATTTGTCAGAGTGGAAGCGACGGCTCCGGCATCAGGTACTGTCATGCCGGAATCAATCAGCAAAGCTTTCTCACTTCCAGCCAACAGGAAAAAACGGACACCGCTGTCTTCCATGCGCCATGTATCCTGATTCATCTGAATCGTTTCAACTGCCACGTTCATACCTCCTTTCTTTTGTTCCTGACTTTCAATGGTTCATTCCACCACGTGAGGTCCCGCAAAAAAAGAATATGCTTCATCCTTGAATTGACCTGTGGTGCGTGCTGCGGGACGCCCCAGGATGGTCTGCTGATGCATGGCTGGTCAGGATGAGTATCTTTTCCTTATTATCATGTTTTACATCATGTCACTGACAATGAACCATGTGTGACACATGATGGAGAAACACAGGCAAAGCGGCCCAGACACCAGCATTTTTTTGATTAGTACAGATTCTGATTTTTCCGGCCATATTGTACCATTTTTCCCGGGCGAGATAAAGACATATGGAGGAAAATGCGGACAGGTTCTGACAATCACCTTGTGACCAGATGGATAAACATGCGTGTGGCAGGTAAATACTGAATGGAGGATGAGGGTGCAATCAGAACGGATGATGAAGGTGTACTTTTGGGCAGGATGTCCAGACAGCAGTGCATCTGCTTGAAAATGATACAGGCAATGTCATGCGGGATCCCGCGCAGCAGCGGGAGCCGGGGTCAGCCAGTATGGGCCCGATCTTCCGGCTGCCCACGTACTTACTTTTTCCGGACAGCTTGTAACGGGAAGGCTGCATGTTTCATCCCGGGTATGTAACAGGACTGTGCTTTTACGGATGAAATTGTTTATCCCCGTGGATTTTCGGTCCCTGTCAGCCTGCCCTGATGAGGGGGAACGTCGATCTTTTTCCAGGAAGAAGTAGGATATGAAAAAACGCACCGCAGTATACGGTGCGTTTTTTCATATCGCGGAAGACGGCTATCAGTCTCCAATCAGACAGACATTGCTGTAATGGGTCAGATAGGTTTTTCCGTCCATGCGGATCTGGACCACGTCCGAATCATTATAATCCAGCCAGGAAGTCACTTTGCCTTCTACACTTTCTCCATTGGGAAGACGGATTACCGCATAGTCAAAACGGTTCCTGAGGTCAACCAGCTGACGGTTGCCGTGTGTGGCTTCCCAATAGACAGAAAAGGCTCCGACCAGTACGACACAGACCACAATAAGAGTGATCCAAAGCTTTTTCTTGTTCATAGCGCGCCTCTCATCTCATATCTTTTTCTGAATGCATGGCAGGTAAAGACATTTCTCCGGAACATTGTCCTGTCCGGACTTATTATACAATACCCCAGCAAACTGAGAAAGACGGTATTTTCTGCCCCGGATCGGAGAGGGTGCTTTGCAGATATTAAAAGGATATGGATTCTGTCTTTAGGGGCTGCGGGGAGAAAGCTGATAGGTTAAGGACGGTATTTCCCGGGGTCCTCCGTGAGGCAGACGAGATAATCGAGGCTTACCTGATAATAGTCTGAAAGCTGGATAGCTGTTTCCAGAGGGAGCTGGCGGAGGCCGAGCTCATACCTGGAATACAGGGACTGGTCACAATGCAGGACTTCAGCAACTTCCGACTGGGTCAGTCCTTTTTCTTCCCGGAGCTGGCGGATTCTAAGATTCATAGCTGGTCTCCTGCTATTTTTTCGAGCATACGGATATAGGCCAGGAAGAGTTCACGTCCTTCATCTGTCAGCTGATAAATCGTACGGGGCCGCTTCCCGAGAAGTTCCTTTCTGCAGGACACGAAACAGTCGTTTCCAAGTACTTCAAGCTGTTTTCCCAGGTTTCCCGGTGTGGCTTGCGTGAGATGGGAAAGGTAAGTGAAATCTTTAGGGCCTGTCATCAGTGCGGCTACCACAGCCAGGCGCAGACGCGACTGGAAGGCGACAGGAATCTCGTGCAGTTCCATGGTTCAACTCCTTTTCACCTGATGTCCCAGAATCAGGAGCATGGCACCGGGAACCAGGTCCAGCAGACAGGTCATTCCGTTCCAGAATACGATCCATGTGCCTGAGACAGCCAGGTCCCTGCTGAAAATCATCAGTACATGGAAAGAGAGGACAGCGGCGGCAATAAGGGTCAGAACAAGACAGGCCAGGACTGTGCCACGTTTTTCCAGGAGAACGGAAGTGATGAAAAGGGGAAGGACGGGAAGAAGGAAAAACAGGAAACTTCTGATCGTTCCGCATGTTATGAGAAATTCATTATATACAGATGAGGACATTCCCATGGTCCTGCCGAAAAAAGGCAGGATGCAGCTGAACAGAAAAGTCAGAACCAGGAACAGGACGATGCAGATGCCCCAGAGATCGATCATTTTCCTTGCGATGGAATGGGGATGGCTTTTGACTTGCCTGACCTGACACAGCACGAAGCCCACGGCGAGGGCCAGGTGGAACAGCCATCCGACAGCCGTCTGGACAGCCGCCATAGTCTGACTGGGCATGATAAGCCTGCAAATCACGGAAAACAGACCGTATCCCAGCCACAGAAGGCCCATGCCCATAATCCATGGGGCAATGTTCTTCATGCCTTCAGTTGTTTTTTCCAGGATCTCCCGGATCAGGGAGATATCTTCCATGGGGTCTCTGATTGATTTGTTCATATGCTTTACCTCCTCATACTCTATATTTTAGAGTATCTGGCTGTAACTATACAACGCAGCTGCAGATTGTCAAGAGAAAGCTGGCCGTCATGACAAACTGGCATAAAACCCGGTGGACAGACGGATGTGCAGTATTCCGGGTGAAAAGCGGGAAGATGAGGGGAAGATACAGAAGCAGGGTCCTGAAGTCGCCGGAGGGATCCGGTCGGTGAAATGGCAGCGGAAATGCAGAACAGAGTCAAAATGATCAATTTATCAAGTTGCCATTTTATAATGATGTAAATGATGTGTACCGCCATTCTGTCTGAGGTGGCACAGAATATGGGAGAATAGATCAATGCAAAAAACCTCACCGTAGGGTGAGGCTTTTGGGAGCCAGGAAAACAGATGGATGCGGGGACGTTCAGTAACGGGACTGCAGTTCGGAAATCACGTGGCCGACACTTTGCTCTACGGTACCTTTATGGAAAGGATTGAGCAGGTGAGCGGTATCCAGGAGCTCAAAATAGCTCAGGGTCCCACCGGCACGGCACAGTGAAAGGTAATCCTTCCATGCGGCCAGACGGTCCTCTTTCATTCGCCCATAAAGCTGGAAAGCACACATTTGCGCAAGGGCATAATCGATGTAATAGAATGGATAGAGGAAAATGTGCTGTTTCTGCATCCAGAAACCGCCTTCTTCCAGGAAGGTTTCTCCATCATAATCCCGCCATGGCATATATTTTTGCTCAATATGGCGCCAGATGGTCCTGCGCTGCGCGGCGGTCAGGTCCGGTGCAGCATACATTTCGTGCTGGAACTCATCGACACAGGCCATATAGGGAAGGACGGAAATGGCTCCGATCAGATGGGAGGTAATATATTTTTCCGTATTCTCACCAAAGAAAGACTGCATCCATGGATAAGCGAAATGCTCCATGCTCATGGAGTGAATCTCATTAATCTCCGAAGTGGAGCCATTGAGCATGCGCACGGGGATGGACCTCATGGCCAGATAGCCCTGGAAAGCGTGGCCCGCCTCATGGGTAAGGACATCCACATCGGCACTGGTCCCGTTAAAATTGCTGAAGATGAACGGAGCCTGGTAGGCCGGGAAGCTTGTCATATATCCCCCAAGCCGTTTGCCGGGGCGGGTTTCAAGGTCGAAAAGGTGGTAGCGGACCATGAAATCAAAAAATTCAGCGGTCTCCGGGCTCATTTCACGGTACATCTGCTGTGCTTTGCCCACCAGGGTTTCCATATCGCCAATGGGCTCAGCGTTCCCGTCCGGATAGAGAAGCGCCTCGTCATAATAGCACAGCCTGTCCAGGCCGAGGTGCACCCTCTGCTTTTCCCGGATCTGAGCGACAAAGGGTGTGACAGATTCAAGGATCTGTGCGCGGAAGGCGGCTGCATCGTTCTGGTTATAGTCAAATCTGCGGCGGTTCAGATAGGCGAGGTTTGTGAAGGAACCGAAACCCAGCTTATGCGCCATCTCTGTGCGCAAGTGAACAAGCGAATCATATTCTTCATCCAGCCTGGGGGCAATCTGAGCATACAATCCGGCCCAGGCATGGTAGGCTTCCTTCCGCTCTTCGCGGTCCGTGCTTTCCATGGCCTTGAGCAGACCGTAGAAGTTGCAGGTTTTGCCCCGGAACTCTGTGACAGCAGCGCTGTCCTTCTGATACGACTGGCAAATTTCGCCCTCCCGGATCAGGTCCGGGACAATGGCGTCATCGGAGGTTCTCAGATCCGCGTCAATCATGCGGAACATCTGCGCACCAAATTCGCGCTCAAAATCTTTGCGGAAAACGTGGTGCGACAGGGCTTCATTGTAGCGTTTGCGCAAGGGCAGAAGCTCAGCGCTTTCTTTGCGGAGCCATCTGATTTCAGCATCATAATACGGGTCTGTCAGGTCCGTGGTGTTCCTCACGGAACACAGTGACATCATTGTGCTCAGCTGAATCTGCACATTCTGCAGGTCAAAAAAAACAGTTCTGGCCTCAGCATAGGATGGTGCATGCTTCAGATCTTCTGTTGCTTTTTCATAGGCATCCCGGATCTTCTGCATATCGGGGCGTTCATAGGGCATTTCACGGAAATCTGTCATACATGAATATCCTTTCCAGTTGAATTCAGAGGTCATTGTATGATTCTATTACAGTCCGCAGGAAAGTACAAGCCGGCTAATGGACGGTGACTGAAGGAAAAACGGAAGGGATACAGGTGAGTACTGGCATTTCAGATCAATGGACCAGATACGGCGCGGTCCTTATGCCAGAAAAAATGGAAGTGTCCATCCGCCGCCGGGACACATGTGGGAAGGGCACACCTTATATACCAAAAACAGCAGCAGAGAATCTGCTGCTGTACGCTTTACGTGGCTGCTGCGAGCCCTGCACCCATCCGGAAGGCTGTTTTGCATTCTTCGGGGAATACGGTGTCGTGCCTGTGCTGTTTTTCTTCAGGATTGAACATGCTCCAGGGCCAGTCGGTTTTGCTGTAATCTTTCAGCTGAAGGGTGTTTCCACTGATCAGAATTTTGGTAGGGCCTACAAAACGGTCCAGTGTACGCTGATAATTCTGTACAAGCTGCAGATAAGCGGTATCGTCCGCGTTGCTGGTCATGATCAGCAGTACGGGGACAGGGTGCTGGTTACAGCAGGGTGTCTGGAGATTATAGGTCAAATTCTGAAAAATGAGACGTTCATAGAGCGCGCGGAAGGATGCCGTCATCTCACTGAGATAATTCGGAGAGCCTATAATCAGGCCATCGGATTCCCGGATGGCATCCAGGACCGGCGTGAGACCGTCACGGCATATGCAGCGGCCCTTATTCTTTTCCTTTTTGCATCCAAAGCAGGAAATGCAGCCGGTGTATCTTTCAAGCCTGAAAAGGTCAAACTTCTGTACCGTGGCACCAGCAGATTCAGCGCCGCGGAGTGCTTCGGTGATCAGAGTATCGGTGTTCCAGCCCTTTCTTGGGCCTGCGTTGACTGCGACAATCTTTTTACTCATGAAGACCATCCTTATCTGTGGCAGTATGTATGTTGCGTAGTACGTCTTATGCTGTCAGGACCGCTGTTCATCGCACAGGACGGTTTACAGCATACCGGAGACAGCCGGTCCCGACAGACAGCGGAATGCCGGTGCCTTCAGACAGCCGGCTTTGCCCATGATGGGGCAAGTATGTTGGAGCCTGTGCCCTTTGAGGGAGGGGACTGATCTTTTTACGCGGACGGTGCCGCTGCGGTGCCCATCTGTCCCCGGGTCAGCATTCAGCTTCTCCTGTTCTCCTTTTTTACCCAGACATGCCACCTGGGTGCTTTGGGCATGGGCTCATGCCGCAGCAGTGCCCGGATTACCCGGCGGTGCGTAAAACAGCAGCAGGCCAGAAGGACGAGGACAATAATCAGAATGACAGTTGCAGTGGACATAACACATATCTCCTTTTTCAATGGGCGGGGCTGTCGTTCTGTCCAGAAAACAGGATCTGTTCCACCTGCTCACGCTTTTCGTGCAGTACACAGCCGCCCGGATGGTCCTCTTTGAGGATATCACCTGCCTGGAGGGCCAGGAACAGGGGAGACTTCAGAGCTTCCCGGAGGGAAGTGTCCCGGACATTGACATCCGAATAGGGTGAGAAGGGACACGGCTCAGCACCGCCATGTGAATTGATATGGAAGAATCCCCGGCCTGCCGCGACACAGCCGCCGGAGCTTTTTTCATCACCGGGGAAGGAAATGTATACCATCTCCGGATGTTCCTGGCGGAGACGATCAATTTCTCCGCGGAGGTACCCGCGGTCATCGTCCCCGGGGGCCAGGTGCTTACTTTCTTCTGTAACCGGTACGAACTCCACAAAGATAACAGCTTTGCAGCCGCGGTCCGAAAGCTTTTGCAGAAAGCTGTGGGAGGAGACTTCGCGGATATTTTCAGTGGTCACTGTGACAGATGCGCCAAAAATGAGGCCACAGCGGTGGAACTCATCCATGTTGGATATCAGACGGTCATAGACGCCTTTCCCTCTGCGCGCATCCGTGATTTCCTTTTCTCCCTCTATACTCATCACGGGCACCAGGTTGCGGCACCTGTCAAAAAGGGCAAAATAAGCCTCATCCATGAAGGTGCCATTGGTAAAGACGGGAAAAAGGATATGCGGGTGCTTACCCGCTGCCTCAATGATGTCCCGGCGGAGCATGGGTTCACCGCCAGCCAGCAGAATGAAGCTGATCCCCAGCTCATCGGCCTCTTCAAAGATGTTCTGCCATTCCTGGTCTGTCAGCTGACTGACCGGGGCAGCGTCCACAGTGGCATGGTTGCAGCGGGAATAGCACCCTGCACAGTGGAGGTTGCATTGGCTGGTGATGCTGGCGATCAGAAAAGGCGGAATATGATCACCTTTCTGCTCAGCCTCTTTGCGTTTTTTGGACGCTGTGCGGGTGGCGGCAGCGAACTGGAGCATATATGCGCTTTCCTTTGGGTTCCTGAATGTGGCACGGAGCACGTCGGAAACGACGCGTTCCACGCCATGGGTCATATAAGCCTGAATATCAAAACTCTGCGCATCCGGCACTTGTGCTGTCATGAACAGTCTCCTTACGCTTTGTTGAACTTTTCTTTCGGCTGCCTGCAACGGGGGCATCTCCAGTCATCAGGGAGGTCCTCAAAGGCGACGCCGTCGTGCTCTTCAGGGTCATAGACATAGCCGCAGATGGAACAGACATATTTTCCGGTACCGGTGCTTCCGGAAAAATCGACTTCCACGGTGTCCGGTGCAGGCGGATTGTCCAGATCAATGACAGCCTTTGCTTCAAGGTTCTCAGGTCCGCGTGCGCAGTGTGTGGAAACATAAACTGTTGGATGGTTGCGGATAAATTCACGGACCCGGTCCAGTGTTTCCCTTGCGGCAGGAAGGTCCTCAAAGACCGTGGAGAGTTTGTTGGCGTAAAGGGCCTCATCCGTGTAAGTGATATCGCCATGGATCATGTAGAAAAGGCCATCAAGTTCGCAAATGACAATGCTGTTGCCATGGGTGTGCCCTTTGGCCTTGATGAAATAGATCCCGTCGCGGATCTTCTGGCAGGCGGGGAAATTGTAGTAAGCCCCGTCTGTAAACTGAACAGGAACGATTCCGGGAATCCCCTGCAGTTCAGCAGCGTCAAGCTCATCTTCATTGACATAAATTTTGGCATTGGGGAAGGAACGGAGCTCGCCGGAATGATCCGAATGCTTATGGGTAAGAAGAATTTTTGTCACCTGTTCAGGCTTATAGTCAAGGGCGGCAAAAGCTTCCATATAGCTGCAGATATCCTTGCCGGTAAAACCTATGCTTTTTTCATCAGGCACTTCTTCCGGCGTTCCGGCAGGAAAACCGGTATCCACCAGGATCACTTCATCCCCGGTGTCAATCAGGTAGTTGGTCATGGCGCCGCGGTAACGGATGGAAGGGTCGAATTTGTCAGGGCCTTCCTCACCGCCGAATACCATGGGCTGTCCATAAAAACCGTCTTTCCGGAAACGTACTGCTTTGATAACCATTGTTTTGCCTCCCGGCAATCAGATGCTGATCACATCGCGTGTGATGCTGGTTCCATTGTGCAACAGCGATAGCTGCCGGGTCAATACCCTCTGAAAATTTTATCCGGACCCCGTTGTGTGGGCCTCAGCGTACGGATTCTTTTTCAAAGGATGGGGCCAGGTGCCTGTGCCATGTTCCTTAAAGCTTTATCCAGAAGTCCTTTCAGCTGGATAAGCTCATGGGGCTGGAGACGGAGACAGTCTGTCATGGCACAGGGTACGGACAGAGCAGTCTTTTTCAGATTCTCTCCTTCTTCTGTCAGGGACACAAAAAGCGCACGTTCGTCATCAAGTGGCCGGGACCTGCGGACATATCCCTGTCTGTCGAGCCTTTTCAGAAGAGGGGCAAGTGTCCCGGAGTCAAGGTGCACTTTCTGTCCCAGTTCACTTTCGGTCATTCCACCATATTCCCAGAGAACCATCATGACCACATACTGTGTATAGGTAAGGCTCAGAGGTTCAAGCGGCTTTCTGTACAGCAGTACAACTTCCTTTGCGCAGGCATAGAGCGGAAAGCAAAGCTGGTTCTCCAGATAAAGGCTGTCATAATTTCGGGCAGTCTGTGTGTCTTCCATGACTACCTCCGCTCACATTTTTTCAAGTGCATTGAGGATGTTTGTCATATCTTCCGAGGTACCGGTGCCATCCAGTCTGGCGATGACCGGGACATTGTAAGCTTTGCTGATGTTTTCAGCGGCGAAATTAAAGGTCTCGATATGGCTTTTGGCTCTGCTGCCGCTGCCCACCACGGCTTTAACGCCCGGATGGGAAGCCAGGAACGTTTCGACCTGTTTGGGGGTCTTCCCATTGCCTGTGGTATAGGTAAAAATCACGTAATCTCCATCAAGCTGCTCCGTGCCGTCCACGATCTTCAGCGCATTTGTCAGGCCGAGGGTCTGAACCACCTTCTCCACATGACCTGTTTTTGAAGCATATGCAACCTGTATCATTTTATTTTCCTTTCAGATGATTGATGGCCGGCATCCAGGAAGATGCCGGCCAGTTATTTACTTGTTTGCGGGTTCCCATTTGCAGCGCACGGGAGAGACAATGCTGCCGTCCTTTTTCAGCTCGGCAAATGCCTTGTCCACAACCTTGCGGTCAAGTCCGGTCAGTTCGGCCACTTTTCCTGCATTGAGGGGCTCACCGGCTTTTTTCATGGCATCAAGGATCAGTTCTTTTTCATTCATAATATAATCTCCTTTAAAAACACACGGTTTCAGGTGCCTGGGTAAATGAGCTGAAGGTTGCCTGAGCATTTTAATTCGTCCCGTCAGGCGTTTTTATGATTTATCATGTTCATCGGCCAGGTACGCTGGCACATGTTTCTTTCCGGAGGCTGTGCACCGGCCGCAATCCGAACAGCCATTGCAGATCAGTTTCATGCCGCACTTCTGGCAGCGCGCTATGTAGCTGGGATGGTACAGCTCATTGTCCGCAAGTGGATTGCCCCAGGTATCGTGGAGATGGTAAACGGCGGGTTTGCCCTGAAAGCTCATGCCGGACAGGGCCGCCTGCTGGCTCTGGACCGCCCCGTCTTCAATGCAGTACAGCCTGCCGTCCTTGACAAAGCGCCTTCCGGTGCTGCAGAAGACAAAGGTGACCTGCTGAGCAAAGCATTCATCGCGAAGATGTTTTACCCAGTCAAAATGACAGGGGCGGGCGCCGCCATAGTTTTCCCCATCGCAGAGCACCTGTTCAATCTGTCCTGACCGTAGATAGTCCGCAAGGCTGACCGGGCCAATCAAGGGGGCACACATAACGCCTTTATGGCGAAAGGGAAGGTCCAGCAGAACCGGAACGCGTTCGTCTGCCCGGGTCTGGTTCTCGCATGTCACATTGAGTGAGATGTTTTCCCAGCCATCGCCCCAGTCGGGCGGGAGACATTCGGCGACACGCCCGGGACGCTTGGTGAGAAGGAAAAACTTCACATCGGGCCGCTGGTACATAATGTCCCAGGCTTCTGCGCGCCAGGGATCCGCATCCTCCAGGAAGAAATCCGAGGTCATGCACACCCGCAGGGTTTCTCCGCTTTTGACTTTATAAGCGCCGCTGCGCTCCTTTGACAGGGGATAGCGGAAACCGGCCCCTGTCCTGTAAATCTCGGAGCCGTTCCTGCCGCGCAGACCGTCAAGAAAGTACATATAACAATTTTCACACCCCTCGCTGCATTTCCTGCAGCCGTGCCAGGGGTTCCAGATATCATGCAAGGCGGACTCCTTATCTTCTTCCGGTCATTTGCCGTACAGTTCTTTTTCGTGCCTGAAGCCCCAGTTCATGACAGCATAGAAAACAGGCAGCAGGTCACGGCCCATATCAGTGAGCGAATATTCGACATGCGGCGGGATCTCATTGAACTGCTCCCGGCTGATGAGGCCGTCCTCTTCCAGCTCCCGAAGGGCTTTGGTCAGCATGGTGTTGGTAATGCCCGGCAGGTCCTTTTTGAGCTGGCCGAAGCGGACCGTATCATTGATGCACATCTCATACATCAGCTGCGATTTCCATCGCCCCTGGAGCATGGTGAGGAGCGGCGTGACAGGGCAGTGTCCGTCTTTTGTCACTATGCCGCTGCGGATATTGGCCAGGTACTCTTCATATGTCATATATGTTTCAGGCTGATGATCCATTCTTCTTACCTCCAGAGCTGCTCCAGGACAGCACGCGCTGTTTCATGCCGTCCACATCCAGTATGCCGAGGGCAAATCCCTTGCGGATGAGTTCTGCAGGGACAAACTCGTCATACTTTTCAAACACAGGGACTTCATTGGGGTACACAAGGCAGAGCGGGTCAAAGGGCCGGTCCGCTTCCTCGCAGACGATCTCATAGAAATCAGCTTCGTCTGCCTGCATGGTGAACTGCAGTACATAAGGTCTGGCGGAACTCATCCCTTTCAGGCCCAGCCGCTTCCCGCACCGGATCTTCAGGAAACGCTCCAGGGCAAGAAAGGCATAGGTCCCAAGCCAGGGAAAGAGGGCCCAGGAGCTGCCGCCGAGTGGGACAAGGGGACGCGACATGCCGGCACTGCGGAAAGTTTCCCTGGCCTGTTTAAGACGGCAGACGGCATGCGGCAGGAGATAAGGGTACTGGACATCCTCTGTGAGCACACCATACATTCTTTCAAGGATCCGGGTGCAGATATCCCCGGCGACCAGGCCAAAGAAAGCAGGGACATTGCCTTTGACAAGGGTGCAGCTGACCTCCCGGCGCTTATGGTCCACCTCATCCACGACCCATACACGGCCCGCAATGGCGATCTTATCGCCCACGGGCGGCGGCTTGACAATGGTGCCGAGCTGCTCGGAACCGGAGTGGACAGTATATTCAACGTTTTCCTGAAAAACAGCATAGAATTTGTACTGGCTGACGATCCTTTCCCCGGCAGGACCGGGGATCAGCCCTCCGTTTTCTGTGAGGGAGATATGTCCGGTCTCCAGCAGATGACGCAGCAGCGTGCGGTAATCCTCCTGGGATATACGGTGGAAACAGTTCAGGGTCAGGACCCGTGAAGCCAGTTCACCCGGTGTCATCTCGCCCTGGGAGGTGAGTGTGCTCATGGTCTGGTGGTACAGAAGGCTGTAGGGGAGGCGGTCGGTCTTTGGCGGCTCCACAAAACGTTCTTCTGCATAGAGCTGGACAAGGGCAATGCCCTGCAGAAGGTTCCAGGGGATGCGCTCGGGCAGGGGGGAACGCGCGTCCTGATGGTCCTCACGCATGACGAACCACATCTGCGGGGCGCTGCCCCTGCGGCCCGTACGGCCCAGGCGCTGCAGAAAACCGGAGACCGTGAACGGGGCATCAAAGTGAAAAGCACGCTCGAGACGGCCGATATCAATGCCAAGCTCAAGGGTCGCTGTTGCACAGACTGAGAGCATGGAGTCCTCGTCGCGCATATCATTTTCTGCGCTTTCCCGATAGGAAGCGGAAAGATTGCCGTGATGGATGAGGAAACGCTCCGGCTCATGGTTCGCCTCGCAGTACTGCCGGAGGTTCTGGCAGACGGATTCACACTCTTCCCGTGAGTTGGTGAACACAAGGCATTTCCTGCCCCGGGAGTGCTCGAAAACATATGCTGTGCCGGGATCGGCCCCTTCGGGGGCATGGTCCGAAGGGGGTTCCATAAGGGGCGTACCGGCAGGGCGTGCCATACCTTCATCAGCCTGGGGAGGCGTATTGTAGAAATGCTCCATGCTCAGGTGCCAGACTTCTCTGCCGCTGGAGCAGGCGGGGATGACGGTCCCTTTGCCGCTGCCTGCGCCCAGGAACTGCCCAGCCTCCTGCGGGTTCCCCAGCGTGGCACTCAGGCCGATCCTGCGTGGGCTGCACTTTGCCGTTCGGCACAGGCGTTCGATCAGGCAGAAAGTCTGCAGGCCCCGGTCCCCCCTTAAAAGGGCATGAAGTTCATCGATCACCACGAAGCGGAGGTCACAGAAAAGCGAGGGGACCTCACCGGCTTTGTTGATGAGCAGGGACTCAAGGGATTCAGGGGTGATCTGAAGGATCCCCCGGGGGTGCCTGAGGAGCTTCTGCTTTTTGGACTGGGCCACGTCCCCGTGCCAGCGGCTTACTGGGATGTCCGCTTCTTCGCACAGTTCGTTCAGCCGGCCGAACTGGTCATTGATGAGTGCTTTAAGGGGCGCTATATAGAGCACGCCTATGCTCCGGGAAGGGTTTTCGTCCAGGAGCGTGAGCACGGGAAAGAAAGCGGCTTCTGTTTTCCCTGAGGCAGTCGATGCGGTGAGCAGCACATTCTCATCCGTTTCAAAAATGGCGCGGGCAGCCGCATTCTGTACCTCGCGGAGGCTTTTCCAGCCTGAACGGTAAATATATTCCTGAATAAAAGGTGCATAGCGCTCAAATGCATTCATAGGGTGAACTCCGTATATCCCTCTGCGGTTTCATCTGAAACGGCCCCTGATTTTGTAAAAGTGAAAGATTCTGATTCCAGAAGGTCCGCCATCTGCGTCTGAGGGTGCTGGTACATCAGGTCCAGCAGTTCGATAAAGTCACGGATGATCTCGCGGGGCGTGATCAGCTGCTCAGCACCGATGCGGCTGTACTCGGTCTGTAAGAACACTGACAGGTCATCGGTTGTGACAGTTGAAGCATAGCCGTACAGGGAGGCGTGCATGCCGGTGAGCTTCTCACACAGCACCAGCATTTCCTCTGCGGTCAGGGGCTCGAGACGGATGACAGGAGCGAGCAGGTCCCGTGCGCCGGGCCTGGAGAACCGTCCCTCGGCGAGGCGGGAACGGAGCGCTTCGTAGCTGTAGATCCCGCGGCGCTTATCTTCAAGGGCCTGGGGAGTGGCACCCATAATCATGCCGAGGTAATGGGCCTTGCCCTGAAGGACGTCGTTATACATGGTCAGCAGCTTTTCATAGTTGTACTGTCGGGATATGCTGTTTGGGATCTTGTAGAGATTGACCAGTTCGTCAAACATGATGATCATCCCTGTGTAGCCGGCGAGCCGGAAGAAAGCGGCAAAAACCTTGAGGTAATCGTACCAGTCGTCATCGGTAATGATCATATTGACGCCCAGTTCCTCACGGGCTTCATGCCTGAGGGTATATTCACCGCGGAACCAGCGCAGCACCCTGTTTTTGGTGTCATCGTCCCCGGAGAGACAGGCGCGGTAATAGGCGGAGAGGAGCTTTCCGAATTCAAAACCGTGTACCAGCTCGCGGACAGAGGATGTCACATCAAAGATTTTTTTGTCCGTGGCTGCGCTTAGGGCCGGGTCGCCGGGCAGCAGTCCGGTTTCCTGCATGGCACTGGTCTGGACCGTGCTGACCCACCGGTCCAGTATCAGCGTCAGGGCCCCGCCTTCCGGTTTGGTCCGGGTGGAAAGGTTGGCGATGAGTTCCCGGTACGTGGCAAGCCCCTGCCCGCGCGTGCCCTGGAAGCGCCTGTCCGGGGACAGGTCCGCATCGGCCACAATAAAGCCGCGCTCCAGAACATAATTTCGGATCGTCTGCAGGAGGAAACTTTTGCCGGAGCCATAGCGGCCGACAAGGAAACGGAAAGAAGCCCCTCCTTCTGAGATGATATCCACGTCGTGGAGCAGGGCATCGATTTCATTTTTGCGTCCCACCGCGATATAGGGCAGGCCAATGCGGGGGACAACCCCGCCTTTGAGTGCGTTGAGTACGGTCTGAGAAATGCGCTTGGGTACTTTCTGCTGATCTGTCACGGATTGGTGCCTCCCAATAAGGATACGATTTCGTCTCTGTAGTCTTCTGCCAGGGAAAGGGTTTTGCCGTCGCAGTCAATGACGGTATCGCCAATGGCGTCCATGAGGATTTCGTTGATGGCATCGGCGACCATGCTCGGCATGAGGTGATGAAGGCGGATCGTCCCGTCCGGGTCCTGCCCGTTAAGGAGCGCTCTGAGAACCTGCAGCTGCAGACTGTCAAGGGGAAGCGAGGACGCGCTGCCGGGCGGAGGGGACGGCTGTGGAAGGGGCGGCTGAGGGAGGAGAGGGGAGTCCTGTTTTTCCGGAAGGTCCATCTCCTCCTCTGTCAGAAGGGCGTCCCTTGTGAGCCCGGCGTCGCGCCGGATCTTTTCGAGCCCGGAGAGATCAATGGATATGGGACACCTTTTGTCGTGCTCAAAACCCGCAATGGCTTTCCGGATGCAGCCGGCAGCCCAGGCGCCTTCCTCTTTCTCTTTGAGGTAATGTCCGGTCTTCAGGTGCCTTCTGATCATGAGATCCGCCTGCCGCAGGAGCGACTGGATCCATTTTTTATTGAAAAACAGGGGATTGTAGGCGGTCACGGTCCCCTTCCAGTTTTCAAATGTATACCTCCGGCAGGGGTCAAGGTCGTAGCTTATCTTACACTGGTCCTTCCAGAGATATACAGCGCCTGCGAAGGGACTCCAGGGCTCGGTGCGCGGCGCGCCAAAGGAGAGCGCAAAGAGGTCTTTCTCTTCCAGACGGAAGGAGGAGAGCATGTCCCGCCATATTCTGCTGAAGAGCCGGATGCCTTTTCCCTCCGTTGTGCTGACAGCGGGGGAACGCTCCAAATCCTTGCTGCCCATAAAGCACAGTGCGCGGAAAACCTCTTCATCGGTGTGTTCTCCCGGTGCTTTCAGTATGGCCAGACAGTTGTCCCGCCTGATGTCGTCAGGATTGGCATACTTCTGAGCGCTGAGGACCGGCAGGGAGGAAACGACCGCAAGGTCCAGCATCCACCGGTGCAGTGCCATGCGCAGCTGAGGCTTTCCCATGCCCTGGTCCAGATAGCCCTTTTCAAAGGTGCGCATCTTCTCAAGGGCATCTTCAGGGGAAATGGCCCCGATCCCGTTGAGCAGTTCATAAACGTAGATATACGCCCCGGAGGGGGATATGGGGCCGAATTCCCCTTTGCGCAGATGTGCGCGCCAGGTGAAGTAGCCCCTCAGTTCCCGGGTGGTCATAGAACAGTAGGTCGGAAAGGGGCAGTCGAGCGTTCCCGGCCAGGGCTTTTCATCTTCAAAATCCTGCATGTACAGGCCCTGACGGACAAAATTGTCTGCCCTGCCCCTTGCGGAAGTGTCCTCATAATTGTAAAGGTGCTTCATTTCCCGGATGCGCTCGGGGAGGATATCCGTGGGCTGGAAGGTTCCGGTTCCTGCGAAGGGCAGGGGTGTTTCATGAACCTCCCGGGGACCGGGCACAGGCGGCAGGACCATGGTGTAGCCCAGCTGTTCACCGGAGGTGACGGCCAGGTCGAACAGCTGGAAGATCACATCTTTATCCGTGGCGGAGGAAAAAGTGACCCCGATCCATTTCGGACCTTTCATGCGGAAAGCACGGGAGAGATAGGGCAGCGGACAGGCTGAAAGGCTCTGGATACCGCATTTCAGGTCGCACCGTTCAATTTCTTCGCCGGAGCGTTCGTCCCATCCGCGCATGAGCAGGGCGACCCATTTGCCTGTCTGGGGGTCCTGGAGAACGGAGAAGCCCGGGAACGATGTCCACTTGTGCTGCTCCTGAATATGGTACTTATTTCTGGCATAGACGGCCAGTTCAGACAGCCGCATGGCACGCACCTCCTTGTACCGGGCACCTGACGGACGTTTTATCTTTCCAGGTAGTATTATTGTACCTTGTCTTCAGAGAAGATCAAGTACGCACTTTTTTATGACATAGTACAAAAGAACGTACTGTCATATTGACCCTGCTGATGGGCCTGCAGTGCCCAAAGGATAAGGAAAGCCCGCCCTCCGCAGGCAGCTGGTCCTGTGAAAGGCGGGCAGAAGATATCAATCTGGAAGGTCAAGGCCGGGCTGGTTACAGGCTTTCCGTGACCCCCTGTCCCGGAGCGATGGCGGCTTCACGGCCTGCGAGATGGAGCACAACCGTCTCCGAACCGAGGTTGAGGACAGAGACGCACTGCTTAGTGATTTCGATCTCCAGCCTCTGGCCACGCCATACCAGGGGGAAGGCCATACGGGACCAGGCGTCGGGCAGTGCAGGACAGACGCGCAGCCCATCACCGACCACGCGCACACCGCCGAACCCGTAGACGGCGCACTGCCAGATCCCACCCATGGACGCAGTGTGGATGCCCATATCGCTTGTGTTCATCTTGGGACCGAGGTCGATGTCCCCGCAGCCCTCAAAGAAGCGGTAGGCAACATCCTTTTCTCCCAAATCAGAGGCAAGGACACAATGGGTGGACTTGGACAGGGAGGAGTCATGGAGGGTCCTGGCCTCGTAGTAGGTATAGTTCCTGAGCTTGATGTCATGGGGGAACAGATCGTCCATAAGCAGAAGAAGGACGAGCGTATCCGCCTGTTTATGGACCTGGATGCGGTTCATCTGTTCAGGGTTGTAATCCTGATAAATCGTGCCGATCTGTTCAGAAGTCTTGTAGGGCGTGAGATCAATCTGCTCAAGGTCAAAGTAGCCGTCAAACTGAGGGATGATGCCATCATCGCCGGGCTTGGGAAGGTACATGCCACCGATGACTTCCCGGAAGCGGGCCAGGCAGGCGTCAAAGTGGAATTTCCTGTCCAGCCTTGCGCACACCTCATCGCTGCGCGCCTTCAGCTTTTCTATGGCGTCCACGGCCAGCTTCAGGTTCATCATGGCCATATAATTTGTATATGCGTTATTGTTGACATGCTCCTTGTACTCATCCGGTCCAATGACGTCGAGGATCACGTAGCCCCGCTCGTCACGCGTCACGCGGCTGGCCCAGAACCTGGCTGTGTCGATGAGGATCTCGTAGCCGCATTCGTCCATAAAGGTCTGGTCATGGGTGACCGCATCGTAGAGATGGACCCCAAAAGCAACGTCTGCGGTGATGTGCTGCTCAATCATACCTGTGAGAATGGGGATCGGCTTGCCTGTCACAATGTCGGCACCGCCCCACAGGGGCGTGACTTCGCCGTCTGAGACCCAGGCGGCTTCCCAGGGGTACATGGCGCCTTCAAAACCGTTTTCCGCGGCCTTTCTGCGGGCACCAAGGAGACCGCGGTAGCGGAATGTGAGAAGCGATCTGGCGGCCTGAGGGTCAGTGAGGATAAAATAGGGCAGGATAAAGATTTCCGTGTCCCAGAAGGAATGGCCCTTGTAGCCTTCGCCCGTCAGCCCCTTGGCGCCAATGCCGACGCGAGGATCGTCAGGCTTGTCCATGATCCTGAGGTGATAGATGGCAAAACGGAGCATGAGCTGATCGAAGGGGTTCTCCGATTCGATTTCAATATCGTGCATGTCCCAGTAGTCTTTCCAGGCTGCGGCACTTTCCAGAAATGCTTTGTCATAGCCAAGGGCCATGGCAGAGAGAAGACGCGCCATGCCGTCCTCTTCGGCCCTTTGCTGCGCTTCCTGTGCGCTTTCTCCGTCCAGGGCAAGGTCGCGGGAAGTGGTCACTGTGCTGAGCTTATCAAGGGTCAGCGCGGCGTATCGGGGAACCTCCAGCGTGCCCGTGAACCCAAGATAGCGCCTGTCAATGACGGGCACGAGCCTGACAGAGGCCTGTTCACCATTGAGGGAGAAGGTGAGCGCGCTGTGCTGCACGCAGATCACACGGCTCTCTGTGGTTTCCGAGACCATGCGGAGGACCTTTCCGTCCAGGACACGCTTGTCGCCTTCATGGAAATGCTGGGAGCCGGTACAGGTGACTGTACCGTCGATGCCTGTGCGGAACGTGAGGGAAACTGGCGCGTCAAGAGGTGTGATCATGACGCGCGTGCCGAGCAGGTGCTCATCGGCAAGGGAGACGAACCGCTGGAAGGTGAGATCATAGCGGTTGCCGTCAGGGTCCGTCCATCTCAGGGCGCGGGTCATCTCGCCGGTGTGGAGGTTCATGACGCGCAGATAGTTCTCACAGGCTCCGCGGTCCATCTTGAAGGGGTGCCCGTTAAGGGTCAGGGCCAGGTTGGTCAGGTCGGGGAGGTTGGGCAGTTCACAGACTTCTTTGTCATCAAAGCGGTTGAAAGTGCCTGTGACGAGGAGATCGCGGGTCTGGCCGGTATAAGATTCCTCAAAAGCTGCTCTCTGGCCGAGATAGCCATTGCCCTGACAGAAAATGGCTTCACATTTTCCCTGATGGTCCGGATCAAAAGCCGTTTCAGCAATCAGCCAGTTTGTGGCGTTGCCCGTTCCTGTATTGTATTTCAGCATGTTTTACAGCCTCTTTCAGTATAGATTCCCTCAGCCTTTTACAGCAGCGCCGGCCACGGAAGCCTGCACCTGTTCCTGAGCCAGCATGTATATGATGATACCCGGCATGACCACCAGCGTCAATGCGGCAAACATACGGGTATAGTCATAGGAGAAGGCCTGGTTAAAGGAAGCCAGGGAGACAGGGAGCGTCCGGTTCGCAGGGGAGGAAGTGAGCAGGGAAGCAAAGTAGTATTCGTTCCAGTTGCCCAGGAACATGAGCACGCCTGCTGTGAAGATACCTGTTTTGGCCAGGGGCATATTGATCTGCCAGAAAGTCCTGAAAAAGCCGGAGCCATCGATTTCTGCAGCCTCATTGAGTTCCCTGGGGATCGAAGCGAAGTTCGAGCGGAGAATAAAAAGGGACGAGGCAATGGAGGAGGAAAGGTAGACCAGGAACAGACCGGCCTTTGTGTCATACAGGTTCAGGGACATGATCAGGGAGAAGATCGGCTGTGTCTTGGTGTGCCCGGGAACCAGCAGGGTGACGGTGAGGAGCACATATATCAGGTTCTTGAGGGGGAACTGGTACTTGGCGATGACATAGGCGCTCATGGAGAGGATAATCATGGCGACCACTGTGGAAGACGAGGCAATGGTCAGGGAGTTGAGGGCATAGGTGCCAAAGTTGAACTGTGTGATGACCTTTTCATAAGCGTCCAGATTGTAGGTGTCAGGCAGAGAAAACGGGGAGGTCAGAATGGCCCCGTTTGATTTGAAGGAGGACATGATGACCCACAGGATGGGGCCGACGGAGACAAGGACGATAAAGATCAGAACAAGATAGGCAAGGACCAGATAAACAATTCTTCCGGGCGTGAGGGGCTTTTTGGCCTGACCGTCGGAGCCATGTATCTTTTTTGTCATTTCCGCAAGCCTCCTTTCAGTACACGGGATCATTCATCCGGAATGCACGGTTGACAAGAAGCATAACCAGGATTCCGAAAACGAACATCAGCAGGGCAACCGCATTGGCAAGGCCGTAATTGTAGTCTGTGGTGGCCTTGACCAGGAGCAGGGCAAGGGAATTGGTATCTGTCCCGGGACCGCCGCGGGAGGTCAGTGCAATATTTTCATACATGGCGATCCGGCTGGTGATGGACAGGATAATGCCTGTCCCGATGGAGTTGCGGCAAAGCGGGAGATCGATATGCAGCGTGCGCTGCCAACCCCTGGCGCCGTCAATTTCCGCAGCTTCATGCAGTTCCTGGGGGATCGCCATGAGATCAGCGAGCACGATCAGGGTGACAATGACAGCATAAAACAGCCAGGTGAAGGTGATGGCCCAGAAGGCTGCGGGTGATTCATAGAACCAGTTCACATTGAAGGTGGGGTTGACGACGCGGATGATGCCGTTGAGCAGGCCGAAATCCTGGTTGAATATGAATTTGTAAATCATGGCCCAGGCGGCAGCGGAGATCACGTTGGGGATCATATAGACCGCGCGCACGAATTTCCATCCGGGGAGCTTGTCATAAAGCAGGAAGGCGACAAGCGCACCGATGCCGACGTGGAGCGTCATGGCGATCAGCGACCACCAGAAAAGGTTGCGGAGACTGGGCATAAAGCCGCGCATGGCAAAGAGCCGCTTGAAATTGACAAAAACGTTGTTGATGTCAAAAGAAGGGGCGTTGTAGCCGTCCCACCGGGTAAAGGCCGTGACGAGGACCTGTGCGATGGGGAAGAGATAGAACATCACAAACAGGATCAGCGTGGGCAGGAGGAAGAGATAGATCTTCGGAAAGTGCCGACGCTCAAGTTTAGAATAATGGCGGATGATTTTCATGGATAACACCTCACTTGACAGCCATGGGCATGCGTGGATGGGCGGGATACAACCAGGCATACCCACGGAAAGGACCCTGCCCCGCAAGGGCAGGGTCCGTGTGAAAAGGATCAGTCGAGACGGGTCTCTTCTGCAGCAAGGGTGAGTTCCTGGCAGAACTGTTCAGGCGTCATGCTGCCATTGATCAGGTTGGGCAGCAGGTTGCCGAATTCTGTATCGCCGATGGAGGAAGGAATGCAGTCGCCGAAGCTGGGAACGATGATGGTGTCAGCATTCACAGCGTTGACATATTCGTACAGCAGAGGATTGGCAGCAGCGCTGGCTTCATACTCTGCAGAAACGGTCATGTTCGGAGCCACGCCGCCCTCGGCGAGCATGTAAGCTTCGAGTTCAGCAGGGGTCATCATGAATTCGATGAAAGCCGCAGCGCATGCGCGTTCTTCAGCGGTTGCGGTGGCAGGGATCCACCAGCCAAAGCCGTCCGTGTTGGCAAGAGCGACATTACCCGGGAGCACAGCGCCATGTACGGTAGCACCGTCAAAACCGTTGGACCACTTGTCATTGTTGCCTGCAGCGAAGTCGCCGACCATCCAGGAACCATTGGCAATCACGGCAGCGTTCTTGCTCATGAAGGCGTTGGCAGCGTCAGCATAAACGGCGCCGACAGTGTTGGAGGAAGCATAGTTCTGCAGAAGGGACTGCAGCTTGGTTACAGCGCTGACAATGATGGGATCATTGAAATCATAGATCTTGTCGATGGTATGGGAAGACAGGAGCTCAGCGCCGCCCTCTTCAACAGCGACCAGGCTGGAGAAGACAAGCATGGTGGTCCAGGCGTTTTCACCGGTCATGAAGGCGATCTTGTTGTCGCCAAGCAGTGCGGTGAAGGCGTCCCAGTCGAGTTCGTTGACGGTCTTGCCGCCAAGGTCCAGCATGTCGCCGTTGTAGTACATACCCATGGGGCGCACGACAGGCAGGGCGATGGAGAAGAGCTTGCCGTCATAGGTGTTGTATTTGACGTTGGAATCGATCATCAGAGCGGCCATATCCGGGTTGGCAGCCACCAGATCGCTCAGGTCGCTGAAGAGCCCGTTGGGCATGACCACATTCTTGATCCATTCCGTCTCGCCGCCTTCAATCAGAGCCGGGAGCTTATTCTGCTGGCCGAGCTGCTTGATCTTGTCAGCGTACATGTCCTGGGTCAGTTCTTCGATGGTGATGTGATATTTGCCCTCATAGAGGGTGTTGAAGCGTTCGACCTGGGGAAGGAAGAAGACAGCGCCGACATTTTCGCCGGTTTTGTAGTGGGGGACGACGATCTCGACAGCGCCGTCAGCAGATGCAAAAGACATCATGCCGAGGACCATCATGAGACACAGCGCGAGAGAAAGAGCCTTTTTCATACAATAGCCTCCTTGAAGAGTAATATATCGCCAGAGCGTAAATGCGCTCGGGTTCACCATGTTAACGGACAGATTGCCTGAGGACCACTTTGTGCGGCAGGACGGTATGCCCTCCGGAAGTTTCACCGCGCACGATCTGGTGGAGCAGGGAAGCGGCCTCGTAGCCGAGAGCCCGCATATCCTGGCGCACACTGGACAGGGAAGGGCTCATGATCTCAGCAAGAGGGATATCGTCAAAGCCCATCAGGGAGATGTCCCCGGGAACAGAGAGGGCGCTGGCATGCAGGGCATTGAGCGCACCGATTGCCATAATGTCGCTGAAGCAGAATATGGCGTCAGGTCTGTGGGTGCCATGGGTCTGCAGCCAGTTCTTCAGGGCGATCCCGGCGTCTTCGCTGACGAAGTTGCCCAGGAGGATGCGGTCATCAGGCAGTTCATAGCCCTGCTGCGCAAAGGCTTCCCGGACACCCAGCATGCGCTGTGCATTGACAGCGGCTTCCTCCTTGCCGGCAATGATCAGAAGGTCTTTTTTCCCCAGGGAGAAGAGGGTGTTGACGGCATCTTTTGCCGCGGCCACATTATCGATGGAGATCCAGCCTTTGTTTTCGCCCGAAACCGGGACATCAACCGTGACAACGGGTGTCCCGGAAGCCAGGAGCTTCTCCATGTAGGGGTCGTTGGTTTTGATGCCTGAGACGATGACGCCGCTTAAGGAATGCTGTGAGCAGAATTTTGTAAAACTGTGCTTGCGCTGTTCAGCAGAATCGGTGGCGTACAGGGAAAGGTCCAGATCATGCTGCGTACAGTATTTCAGGATCCCTCGCAGGAGCCGTGGGAAGTTGGTGTCCAGGTCATCGCCCTCAAGGATGCCTGACCCGATAAAGCCCAGGTTCGGAGGACGCTTTGAAGAAAGGCTCCTTGCGCTGGCATTGGGCGTATAGCCCAGTTTTTCAGCTGCTTCAAAAATGCGCTGGCGCGTGGAGGGCAGGATATCGTCATAGCCGTTGAATGCCCGGGAAACAGTGCCGATGGCAACTCCGGCTTCCTTGGCAACCGCTGAAATGGTTACGGCCATATCCATGTCCCACCTTACATTTGTACAATCTGGTTCACAAAAACGTTTTTGTGAACCGTACGGCTGCATACTATCATCATTGAACCTGTTTGTAAATAGACAAAAAGAGAAAAATACAGACCAAATAAAACAAATCAGTCAAACGGATCATGGACTGACAGGTACTGAGGGCAGGGCATTGCAGGGATGGTCCATCTGTTCCCGGACAGGTACATGCCTATGTGCAATATGTGTCCGGAATGGGGCAGTACGGTAACTGGACAAAAACGCCGCTGACAACTATACTGATGAAAGGTACATATGTTGTATGAGGCGCTGTCAAAGGGCAAAGGTACAGATAAGGCCGGTGCAGGGGAACGGGGACAGGGATGGGAATGGCCGCGGTTTCCCTGAACAGACATGAGGTAACGGACAGATGCAGCAAAAGGAGCGGGACGCTTCACCTTGGCCGCAGCTGAGTTCCCCGGGATGGGGACAGGGTCCGGAGCATTCCGGTAAGCGCAGGAAAGTACGATCCGAAGGGGGAGAGCAGAGCGATGCGTGTTGCGCTGGTGGACGATGAACAGGCGATGCGGGAACAGCTGTTGGCTTTTGTTGAACAGTTTGCACAGGAAAAGAAGATGGCCATATCTGCTGTCCCACTGTCTTCCGCAGACGCTCTCCTGCAGGATGCGGACCAGAATTTTGATATCATTATCTTTGACATTGACATGCCCGGGACCAACGGACTTGATGCCGCAAGGAAAATCAGGGAACAGGATGATGCGGTTGTGATCCTGTTTATCACCCATATCGCCCAGTATGCCATCAACGGATACGAAGTGGATGCCGTGGACTATATGATCAAACCCATAGGGTATTATGATTTCGCCATGAAGTTCCATAAAGCAGTGCGCAGAGCTGAGCGGTAGAAGGATACGCAGGTGTTCATCGATACCGTGAATGGACCGGCTGTGCTCCGCACGGATGCGATCCTGTATGTGGAAGTCATGGCCCATTATGTGATTTATCACACTCAGACACAGGAATACCGTGTGCGTGCCAGCATGAGAGAACATGAAACCGTTTTGCAGGAATATCATTTTGCCCGCTGCCACAAGTCGTATCTGGTGAATTTAAGGCATCTGAAAGAGATCCATGCTTCGGATGTGATCGTAGACAATCTCAGTGTGCCTCTTGGAAGGACATATAAAGAGGAAATGATGAAAAAATATATGGCTTATCTGCACAGGTGATGGAAATGGGAGTTTTTCTGGCTTATCTGGACCAGTTCCGCTATATGACAGGCATCCTGGCACTGTGCATCATACTGTGCCGCCATGCCCTGGTGCACAAAGCGCATTATCTGAGGCGCATAGCCCTCGGAGGTGCTTTGTGCTGCCTGCTGGCATTTGCGTATGTTCCGCTGCGCAAGGCGGTGGAACAGTTCTATCAGGTTACGCCGCTGGCCATTGCGCCTTATTGGCTGGGAATGAGCTTTGTTCCCCTGGCGTTTATTTTTTTCTGCTATGAGGCCACCTGGGCAAGTGCGCTGTTCCGCATGATGCTGGCGTCTTTTTCGGAAACGATTCTGACGGTACTGGTCCGCAATCTGTTTGTGTATATCCTTTTTCCTGATTTCCCGCAGGAACACCCCGTCTATTACATAACAGGCATGGCGGCGTTATACACCATACTGTATTTTGTCATCAGCCGGCTTATGGAAAAACGGATGCGGCGGGACGAGCTGGTGCACCTGCACAATGACAAAGCCACCGCCGCCCTGTTCCTCCTGATTTATCTGTCTTACACAGCCATTCTCTCCGGTGCAAAATATACGGTGGAAGAGATGATCCTGCCGCTTTCTTCCTATGCGGAGCTGGCAGATATGTACCGCTACCTTCAGTTTTTTGTGGTTTTCATTATGATTGTGCTATGCACCGTCATGAATATTGTCATGTGGTACATTTATCAGCATACAGCCCTGCAGGCAGAGAAGGAGATCATGGTACAGCTGTCACAGAACAGAAAGACACAGTATGAGTTTTCCAGAGAGAACATTGAGATGATCAACCGGAAGACGCATGACCTCAAGCATCAGCTGCAGGCACTGGCTCTGGTATCGGATGAGGAGAGAAAACGGCAGCTTCAGGAAACCAGCAGAGCAATTGATTTTTATGACGCAGTGGTAAAAACAGGCAATGAAGCACTGGATATCCTGCTGACAGAAAAGAACGTATACTGTGTGAACCGGCAGATCCGCCTTTCCTGTATGGTGAATACCAGACAGCTGCAGAAGATCCGCCTGCTGGACCTGTACACCCTTTTGGGGAACGCACTGGATAATGCCATAGAGAGCGTTGAGAAGATCCGGGACCCCGGCAAGAAAGTCATCAGCCTGTCTATTCTGGATGAGGGGACCATGCTGTATATTCAGCTTGAAAATTACTATGAGGGCACACTTGACCTGCACAACGGCCTGCCGCGTACCCAAAAAAGAGACGCTGTGAACCATGGTTTTGGACTCAAGAGCATCAGCAGCATTGTGCGTGCATATGGAGGGGAAATCGAGGTGCGGACAGAGGACCAGATTTTCTACCTGGAAATCATGATCCCATAAAGACATCCTGGCCTGTCTTTTTCACTATGACTGGTACACACTGAGGAACATGTACCTGTGCAGCCTGATGGCAATGGCGGCCGATCCATGGAAAATGGCACCGGAGGGGAACGGTTCAGGCCCCGGAGGGCCGGACCGTGAGTTGCACGGTACAGAATGCTGGCAAAGGAGCTGCCGTAAATACGGCGAAGAGTTATGTTGCAATTCAGAACACATCAGCTTGTCATCAGGGACAGGAAGACACTGGCCCATCATGCCTCTACAGTACTGCCGCTTTCTGACGGCCGCGTACTGGTAGCCTGGTTCGGCGGAAGCCGCGAGGGCTCCAATGATGTCTCAATCTGGCTTGCGCGCAAAGATGGAAGAGGATTCGGTGAAGCACGCTGCGTGGCATCCTCAATGGAGGCCCATTGGAACCCTGTGCTGTTTCAGGCAGAGGACGGCCGGATCCTTCTGTTCTTTAAAAAGGGGTATCCTATTGCGGACTGGCGCACATATGTGATTGAGTCCAGCGATCTGGGAGAGACATGGTCCGGGGCGCGTGAGCTGGTCCCCGGAGATGTCAGCGGCGGCAGGGGGCCGGTGAGAAATAAACCCATAAGGCTCAAAAGCGGCCGGGTATTGGCACCTGCCTCTGTGGAGCGCGGCTTATGGCGCTGTTTCATGGATTATTCGGATGATGACTGCAGAACCTGGACAAAATCCGGTCTGATAGAGGCCAGAGGCACAGGACATCTGGATGAGGGTCTGAAAAAATGGCAGAGTGCCATGGAGCGTGCCCGTCTTGCCGGGGAAACGTTTGACTATGCGCAGGTCCCTGCGGAATATGCCCATGGGCGAGGGGTGATCCAGCCCGCCCTGTGGGAGGATGAGGCAGGCGTACATGCCCTGCTGCGAAGCGGAGAGGGAAAGATTTACCGCACCGATTCACAGGACAACGGGAGAACGTGGTGCGAAGCGTACCCCACACAGATGCCCAACAACAACAGCGGCCTCGATCTGACAAGACTGGACAATGGCGTGATCCTGCTGGTGTGCAACCCGGTCAGTGAGAATTTTGGCGCGCGTTCCCCCTTATCTGTCTTTGTGTCCCTTGATCATGGGACAAGCTGGGAAAAAATAGGCGACCTGGAAGACGGCCCGGGCGAATTTTCATATCCTTCCATTGCTTCCAGAGAGAACCATATCTGGATCACCTATACCTACAAGCGGGAGAATATAGCCTGCTGGGAATTCGACTGGGTGGAACACGCCTCAGGCGACAGATGAAAAACGGTTTGTCAGTTCCATGCCCGGATGGCACACCATACGGGCCCTTTTCAGGAAGGGAAAGCCCGGAATACGGCTTTGTCCCCGGAGCAGTCAGGGCCTGATGGGCAATATGGGTCACGTGCAGCGGGGAAGCTTCTGATGGGAGCCCTTGAAGGGGCAGGAAGGATTTCACCTGCGGGACAGGGAACAGCTTCAGGCAAATCAAAAGGCCATCTTCCTTTCAGCAAAGGAAGATGGCCTTTATCCTGTTGGGCCGCCAGAGGACTGATCCTTTACAGACTGCCTGCAGCACTGACAAAGGCGCTGAAAATTTTCCGGCTGTTGGCATCTTTCAGATAGACAAATTCAGGGTGCCATTGAACTGCCCACAGAAAGCGGCTGGCGGGCCGCCAAACGGCTTCAACCAGGCCGTCGTCTGACACTGCCATGGCGGACAGTTCCTCAGAGAGCGTGCATATGGCCTGGTGGTGGTAACTGTTTACAGCGATGGTTTCAGCATTCAGGCACTTCCGGAGAGGAGAACCTTGTGAAAGGTGCACCTCATGGGCCGGACGGTCATAGGGAGCATGCTGGTGATGGCTGACGGAGGAGGGGTGCTGAAGGGGAAGGTCCTGATAGAGTGTTCCGCCCAGGGCAGCGTTGATGAACTGGATGCCCCGGCAGATGCCCAGAACAGGCCTGTCCTTCTGTAAAGCGTACCTGAGGACGATGTGTTCCAGCCGGTCGCGCTTTTCACAGGGAAAGACGAGGCCGGGCAGAGGCGACTGGCCATACACTGAAGGGGAAACATCATGCCCGCCCGTGAAAAGAAAGCCGTTACACACATTACACAGACGTAAGAGGTCGTCTTCATTGTCTGTGAGAGGGAACATGAAAGGGATCCCGCCTGCCTGTGCTGTGCCGTCCATATAGCCGGGCAGCATCCACAGACTTTCTTTATCATCATCCCACAGCGGCATTACGCCAATCATCGGTTTCATGCAGACGCCTCCATTTTACAGAACCTTGTTCAGGAAATCCTGTGTCCTGGGATTCTGAGGATGGAAAAACAGTTCCTGAGGCGTCCCTTCCTCAAGGATGTGTCCTTCATCCATAAAAAGCACACGGTCCGCAACCTCACGGGCAAATCCCATTTCATGTGTGACGACCACCATGGTCATGCCGGCTTTAGCAAGCTCCTTCATGACCTCAAGGACTTCGCCAACCATTTCCGGATCAAGGGCCGAGGTGGGCTCATCAAAGAGCATGATGTCCGGTTTCATGCACAGGGCCCTGGCAATGGCCACACGCTGCTTTTGTCCGCCGGACAGCTGATGAGGATAGACATCCGCTTTATCTGAAAGACCTACCCGGGCCAGCATCTCCCTGGCGTTTTTTTCTGCATCTGCTTTGTCTGCTTTTTTCAGGTCCACAGGGGCCAACATGAGATTGCGCAGCACGTTCATGTTGTTGAAAAGATTAAAGTGCTGGAACACCATGCCCACACGCTCACGCACTTTGTTGATGTTCACTTTTTTATCGGTGATTTCTGATCCATCAATGATAATCTGCCCGGAAGTCGGCTCCTCCAGCTTATTGAGGCACCGCAGAAATGTGCTCTTACCGCTTCCGGAAGGTCCGATAATCACCACGACTTCGCCTTCAGCAATGGTCAAGCTGATATCCTGCAGGACTTTCAATTTGCCGAAATGCTTTGTCAGATGTTTCACCCGGATCCGGGGACGATCAGGCTTCATAGCGCAGCCTCCTCTCAAGTGCTTTTGCTGCCTGCTGCAGGAGCAGAATGACCACGAGGTACATCATACCAACCACGGCCCAGGTCTGGAAGGACATGAAGGTGGCGGAGATGATGTTTTTTGCAGTGTTCACCAGTTCCGGGAAACCAATAACAGAAAGGATCGAAGTGTCTTTGAGGGTGATAATAAACTGGTTGATGATGCTTGGAATCATGGTGCGGATAGCCTGCGGCAGCACCACCCGCTGCATGGCGCGCCAATAGGGGAGTCCAAGACTCCGTGCGGCTTCCATCTGACCCGGATCTACAGAACCGATGCCGGCGCGGATGATTTCTGCCATGTAGGCTCCGCAGTTGACGGACAGGGCAATTGTTCCTGCACGAAGGGCCGTCAGCGTCATGCCGCCATAGCCCAGCACGTTATTCCAGAGATATGGAATGCCAAAATAGATGGTGTATGCCAGCACGATCATGGGAACGCCGCGGATCAGGTTGACAAACACAGCAGCAATCGCCCGACAGACACGGCTGTGAAGTACGCTCATGATACCGACAATCATTCCGATGATGCAGGCAAAGAAAAGACCGTAAAGAGCAAGCAGCAGCGTCTGCCCCATTGCAGTCAGCAGCAGCGTTCCGTAGACTGAAATGATTCTGATCAAGGCCAGCACCCCTCTTATCTGTTCAGACAAGAAGGGGCGCTGTTACGCCCCTTCTGAAATCTGAGATTCAAACAGGTTGGAAATGTGTTATTCGCCAAGGTACTTTGCAATGATTTCGTCATATGTGCCATTGGCTTTGATATTGGCAAGACCAGCATTGAACTTGTCCACCAGTTCCTGCTTATCAGGGCTGAATACGGCAAAGCCATAATCTGCACCCTCATTGGCGGTCCCATCCACAAGCTGGAGCGGTACACCGTTCACTTTGATATAGTCAGCCATGATCGGTGTATCGTCGAAGCAGGCAGCACACTGGCCGCCGATGACAGCCTGATAAATATCAGGGCTGGATTCAAAGGTCATCACGGTAAAACCGTACTGCTCAGACAGGCTGTCTGCATAGTTTTTGCTCATGGTTCCGAATTTCACAGCCACATTTTTACCCTTCAGGCCATCAAAACCGGTGATTGTACTGCCCTGTGCAACAGCCATGGACTGGGTGGCGTTATAGTAGCCGTCGGAGAAGATCCATCCTGACTGCTTGCGTTCCTCTGTGATGGAAGCGCCGGCAATCATGCCATCTTTCTGACCTGCCTGGCAGGCAGCAATGGAAGCATCCCAGCCCAGCGGCTCAATGGTGAAAGTGAAGCCCTGGTCCTGGGCCACAGCTGTCAGAATATCCACATCAATACCTACCAGTTTGCCGGTCTCATCGACAAATTCGAAAGGACGGAACGCAGTATCGGTAGCAATGGCATAATCTTCTGCGAATGCACATGAGGCAAGCAGCACACATACAGCCAGCAAAGCCAAAAAAATCCGTTTCATTTTAAGAACCTCCCTTAATGAAGAAAGGGAACTGCTCCCAGCAGCTCCCTCGCCTGGATAGTCGAATCATATGACCTGAGACAGTCAGCGTCAAGAGTTGCCATTGTTTTTCTGATGTTCTTATGACAGGCATATACCGGGAAAAGACAATGGTCACCCCCTGTAAAGGGCGTGGTTTTGCTGAATTCAGGCAGGTGCATGCGCAGCGATTATGCTGCGCAGCACGCTGGAACTCCTGATGCAAAAAGCAGCCATGCGGCTGCTTTTTGCGGTATATTCTGCTGCTTATTGGTTTGAAGAGGATGACGAGGCCGAGGCTGTAATGCTGGAAGAGATAACGACCATCATGGCGATCTCCTGTGCAATGATCATGCTCAGGGTGCCCGCCATGGCAGCTGTATCCATCTGACCACGCTGGGCATACTGGTCCGAGACGATGAGGGCGGCATGCATGGCACGGACAGCTTTGCCGGGACCAAGGAAAATGCCGTACCCCTTCTGATGGGAGAGGAACTCATCCACTTCCTGAATTTCCTCTGCGGTGCTGTCGAGGTCCTCTGTCATAAGCGTCAGGGCAGCCAGGGAGGACATATGGTAATCACGTCCATATTTGACGCCCCTGTTGCGGACCGCCTCATACAGTGCAATCAGTCTGTCAGATGATGTTTCAGGATTGTCAGAAGAGAGCGCCAGAACATGGGAAACGGTCTGGAGGGTATTGGAAACAAAATGGAACCGGGCCTTCAGGATCTTGTAAGCAGCTTCCATATCGTTGATCAGCTGGTCATCACTTTTGTCTGAATAGGCCATGAGCAAAGCAAAAATGCTGTCCTCGGAAGAGGTGAGGAAAGGATGCTCCTTCTTCATGCGGTCATAAATACTTCTGCCCCGGACGATTTTGTCCCCATCCAGTGAAAGCGGCGAGACGTCAGTGAGCAGGAAAGCCGCCAGGGCCAGATATTCAGAACCCCAGAATTCCTGTTTCAGTTCCTGATAGTTTTCCAGAGCCTGTGCCATCTGCTTTTCCGGAGATGAACCCAGAGCCATCATACAGGCAAGAACGGGTTCCATATGCCCACGGAAGTTGGAAAAGATGCCTGTCTGCTTATGGATGATTTCCTTGCAATGCTTCATGCTGTCGATGTCCGCTTCCATACCTTTGGCACAGAAAAGATTGGAGCAGATGGAAAAAACCTGACTGTTCTCCCAGGGAAATGCTTTTTTTGTTCTGTCACGGTTAAGTATAAACAAATCACAGAGGGTCTGAATTTCTGGTTTCATATCACATTCTCCTTCTGTTTCCCCGCACAGCGGCATGGCATGCCGTGGTGACGTCCCTGGACCTTCCGGCTGTACAGCATACAGTTGAAGGAAGTGGTACCAGGAAGGATCATTCTGCTGATGTACGTCTTCAGCGGGTACGTTTTCATAAATATGTGCTTTTGTTTTGCAGGATGGTACAGACTGTAATCCCGGATGTTCCCGCCTGGCCCTGACAGGTATCCGGGCAGAGGGCTGTATGGAATGCCATGGAAAAGGAACGGATAGCTGTGGATGATCCATGTGAGGTGATCCGCTGCCCATCTTATCTGTAAAAATGGGAAAAGGGACATTGTCTGCCTTGATGGACAGGTTTGCACCGCTTCTGGGTTATGGGTGCTGTCTGCCATGTTTCAGAACATGCTTTATCTGCCTTGATTGTGGCAAATGAATAACGGGGATAATAGTAAGTGATGTCTTTGAGGATGTCAAGATGAAGGAAAATGTCCCAGATGTTCAGAAATGGCAGGGTACTGAAAAGACAGAAAGCATGCACCGGATTCCAGATCTATTATGGGTGGTGGGCCGTGAACAGTAACCGGCAATGAACATGATTATAAGGTTTATGGCTGATTATTGGGATATTCTTGACTTTTCTGAAGAACGATATATACTGTGAAGCAGGGAAACTGGTGCGTATACCTTCTGTAAGTATGACAATTTATATGATTGAGAAACATTTATGCTCTTTTTTGTGTCCCGGTCTGTCTTTTTGCTACCGGAAGAGGTGATCAAATGATCGTTTTGCCTGCGGATCTTCAGAAAATCGATGCGGAAACATACAGACATATACCTGCCGGGTCTGTCTGTATTCCTTCGTCTGTCAGATGGATTGCACCTGATGCTTTCCCAAAGGATATGCTGATTTTTGCTGTTGGCGGGAGCTATGCTTATTCATGGGCTGTGGAGAACGGTTACAGGGTGATTGATCTGTCATCGGATGATTCATCTGATGGTCTGTGACCAAAGACTTATGGTTTTCTTCCTGGCTGACCATTTCATGCCTTGCCATGGGAGAATTGCTTTTTGCTCATATATAACAGTACACATCATTGTTACCAGTTCATATGGGATAAGGAAGGATTCAATATTTCAGATGATATTTGAGGACGGCAGATGGTGGGCTTCCGTCCGGAACCGTGTGGAGGCAGCTGTGCCGCATGACAGTCGTGGCTATCCGGCGGAATATCCATTGTCCGGGAAGCAAGTAATCCCGATTGTCAAAGAATGCGAATTGATTCTGTGCCAGAGTCAAGGGAACAATCCAGAACATCTGATTCAAATGCTCTGGAAAAACATGGCTTAATCGTTTAAGTGAAGCAGTGATGCTGAGCAAGTTCATATACAGGGTGCATGAAATGCAGACACTGCCGGAAATGGAAGAACATACGGGCACACCGACAGCGCGTGGAAGAATGGGTGCTGATGCTGTGCAAACAGTGCACACAGAAAGTCAGATGGCAAAACAGTTTTTTACTTGGATGGAACAGATTCTGTCCTGTTTTCAATGCCCCAGGTGCACAGCTGGTCCAGGACCTTCATCAAAGACTGTCCGCGAGGAGTCAGAGTATATTCCACACGGGGCGGGACTTCAGGAAACATTTTGCGGTGAACCAGTCCGTCACGTTCCAGCTCTTTAAGCTGCAGGCTTAATGTTTTATCAGCGATTTTGCCGAGATAGCGCTGCATTTCGTTGAACCGGACGGGCTCATATTCCATCAGGCAGTAGAGGATCACAGGCTTGTATTTCCCGGAGATCAGGGAAAGCGTATAACTGTAACCCGTATCGGAGAAATTAGCCTCTTCAATCCGTTTCATTTCAATACTTACCTCCAGGTAAGTACCTTACAATGATGTAGGTACTTGCTGATCATTCTGATACATGATAACATGCATCTGCCGGTCAGGCAAATCCATGAGAGAGGATAAGAGAAAATGAAAAAAGATCTGGGTCTGGTGCAAGCGGTTTATCCGATGCCTGTGCTGATGGTGGCCGCATATGATGAACAGGAAAAGGTAAACGTCATGAATGTAGCCTGGGGACAAATATGTGATGATGACAAGATTATCCTTTTCATTGGTGAGGGGAAAAAGACATGGCTGAATATTAAAGCCAGCAAAGCTTTTACTGTTGCACTTGCCGATGAGGCCCATATGGATGTGGCTGACTTTTTCGGCATTGCCTCTGGCAACAAAATCAGTGATAAGTTTGAACGGACAGGCTATCATGCCGTGAAGAGCGATAAGGTGCATGCGCCTATTATTGAAGAATTTCCGGTTGTAATGGAATGCGAACTTCTCGAGTTTGTTGACACAGAATTTGTTTCCGGAATTGTCGGCAAAATTGTGAACGTAAAAGCTGAAGAAGCCGTTCTGAATGAAAAGGGCAAAGTGGATCCTGAAAAACTTCATGCGCTGATGTTTGATCAGTTCCAGAATGATTATTATGCAACCGGCAAGAAGGTAGGCAAGGCCTGGCATGCTGGTGCGGCTCTGATGAAGAAGTAAGAGACAGTCAAATGCTGTGTCCTGAACGGGAAATACCTTTCCGGCTCTGGCTGTGTCTGCAGCAGGCAGACTGACGGAACGGATCTGAGATGACAGGTTCAAAAAGCGCAGAACACAAGAAACCGCTTCATCCCATGGGTACCAAGCGGTTCCTGGCGTTCTGCGCTTTTCTCTGTCAGCGGACAGGAGCACAGGGCCCGGCTCTGCCTGCTGCCGGGTACGGTGAAGACCGGGTACTGCTGACTGCACCTGCAGACGTTCAGAAGGTAGCGGGCTGTGGCAGACATTATAAGCGGGGGACCTGAAAGCTGGTAGGGGCTGCTCCAACAGAATTATGTGATGAGAAAAGCGCCAGACATTAAGAATGGACAAAAGTATAGCGAATCATGTATGATGTCCCTATGGCTTTGTGTCATTTGTTCTGAATATGATCAAGATATAAGGGAGCGGTAAGGAATGTTTTTACGGAAATGGATATCTGTCCTGCTTGCGTGCTGCATGCTGTGCGGCTGTGCCAGTGCGGAATGGCAGGACGCGGGCATACTGGTGAGAGACGGTATCAATCTCGGTCTGTGCTGTGACAGCAGTGTGCTCTGGTATGCATTCAGTGACACGGATACAGCTGAAGGCAAGCTGGATTATATTGCATGGCTTGTGGACCGTGTGACCAATCAGATTGTTCCCGGGGCGGTTGAAAAGCTGATGCTGGTCCCGGCTTTCGGAAAGGCTGTAAATGAGGGACTCATCAGCAGATATATGACACTGGGCCTGACCTATGACGACCATAACCAGTTTGGGGCGAGAATGTCCGGTGCCATGGTGGGCGGGGATGGACAGGGTATACATTCCATAGAGGATGCTGTTGTGAGCCAGGCGTACCAGATGGTGATCAATCTGTACATATTCGGGGAAGATGTACGGGAAGATGACGAAAAGCAGAGGGAACTGGAGAGCGCGGTCCTCCATGAGATGGTCCATGCCTTTATGTATGATTACAACCGTAATGCCATGAATGGAATGGACAAAGATGGGAAACGGGAAATGGGAACAGACGAAGTAGGGGAAGAAATCTGTATTAACGCTATGCCCTATTGGATGGGAGAAGGTTTTGCCATTTCTGTCCAGGACGGTTTCACGCAGCGCCATAAAGAATTGCTGGACTTCTTCGGGGAGGACGAGTCTCTGGAAGAATATCTCGCCATTCTTCAGGACAGGGAAGTGATGACATCTTATCTGGAACTGTTCTCCGGCGGAACGATGTTCTCTGCTTCTCTTAAGGATACAGGCAATGCCTATAATCTGAGTTATGTGGCATGCATGTACCTGTACAGTATGGCAGCTGAAGCCATGGAAATTCCAAGCACCTATCAGGATGGCGATATAACGCGTCTGGATAAGGAAGCACTATTGACAGGCATGGATCTGATTCTGACGGCACTGCATGAGGGAAAGAGCATGAGTGAGATCCTGCAGATTATTTCACAGGATCCTCAGACGGGCGAACCGAGGTACACGGATATCGGGGATTTTGAGGAAAAATGTTTCCGGGGCGCAGATGAGCCAGGACTTATCTTCTGGCAGACCATGATGCTGGATTTTCTTGACCGCAGCAGGGAACCGGAGGAGTATCTGGAGAGCGGGTCGGTGCTACCGGGGTTTGACAACGGTTTCGAACATTATCTGAGCCAGGAAAGAGCAGAATCCTGTCCGGCTTTCCAGGTTGTATTCTGCCCGGAAGCAGATGCTGAAAATGCTTACTACGCCCTGTCGACAGTACAGCCATCACGGCTGGCACTTGGCGGCGGGATGGTCCTTTCATATGACCCGGAAACAGATGCACTCACTGAGGAAGAAGCTGCAGCAAAAGACCGGCTGTTCATCGGGGACCAGGTAAGATACCTGATGATTCCGGAAGAAGAATAAGAAGGTCGGATGATTTCCGGTCTGCCGGGGCTGTCCATATCTGCATGGGCGTGCGTGCCAGCTGGAAAGCCCGGAATCCGGGCTGAAGCGTATGCAGAAAAGAATCAGGCTGTACGGCCAGATGAAAAATGCCGGAATGTAGTTCCAAATGATGAAATGGAGGGTATAAGCTGATGAACAAAGCGGTTCAGCAAATTATGCTGGGTACTGTGACGGGCAGCGAAGCACAAGCGCGTCAGACCCTTGGGCGTATAAAATCTGCAGGATATGACGGGATCGAACTTAACCGCTTTATGATCCATCCGACTTCAGTATGGGTACGCATGCTGACAAAAGCCGCCGGCATGCCTGCAGGAAAGGGCGGAAAGCTGGACTGGAAAATGCTTGTGAAAGACAGCGGACTGTCTGTGATCAGCCTGCATACCGATCTGGACACCCTTGAAAAAGACTGCGAAACAGTGATAGGGGAAGCGAAGGATTTTGGAACGGACTTTATTGTAATCACAGGCATGTAACGTTTTGATTATGGGAACCTGGCAGATGTGAAGGGACTTGCGGAACGCCTGAACCGGTCGGGAGAGAAACTGCAAAAAGACGGAATCTCCCTGCTGTACCACAATCATAATGTGGAGCTTTTACAGGTTTCCTCCGGCCTGCGGGCATATGATGTCCTGATGGACGAAACAGACCCCCTGTGTGTGAACTTTGAATTTGACAGTTACTGGTTCACAGATGGAGGCGCGGACGCCAAAGCCTGGATGAAAAAACTGGGCAGCAGGATGAAGCTTTGGCATGTGACGGACCGGGGCTGCCGTCACACGGGAAAGGCCATGACGCCGATCCTTAAGCAGGACAGCATGGAACTGGGCACAGGCAATATGGACATTGAGGGATTGCTGGACACAGCCAGAGCATGCGGTGTGTATGGTGCTGTGCTGGAGAGCCATAAGAACTGGATTGACAGAGATCACGTCAGAAGTCTGGAACTGAGTGCGCAGTGGCTGAACAGAATGATCTGAATGGATGAAACTGTGTACAGAACAAAAAAAGGAACACCTGAACCCGGCAGCAGTCAGCGCCAATGATTCAGGATATTCCATGGCAGACCATGCGAAAACTGATTCATGGCCTGTTTTTTATATGGCTGCAGGAAGGCAAAGAGGGCTGTGCGGCAGCACCGGTGAGGGAGTGCCAGGCAACAGTGTCAAGAGTTTTTCTGAGCAGAAAACACAAACGCCGATATAACATAATGAAAACACCTGCTGTGCCCTGGTCCGCATGAATGGACAGAATACCTTCTCTGGAACAGGGCATGGGAACAAACGTATATCCAGGATCCGTTCTTTCAGGGAGCAGACAGCTTCTCCACAGTTTTATCCAGTAAGAGCTGGTCTATGGCAATCTTTTCGGCTGCCCTGCGTGCCAATGGAAGAACCACTGTGTACCAGAAATTGCAGGCGGGGCTGTATCAGTTTATTGTGAAACGCATCATGACAGGATTGTGATCAGAATAAGAAAAACCAGTATCTATGTTGTGTAATTCAACTGCGGTGACATTGTCTGATACAAGGAACCCATCCACAACAAAAGTCTGGCAAGCAGGGCCGTAAGGCACATCGCAGTTCCTGCATGTTGCTGTCAACTGTGCATCATCATAATTCAGGCACTGATGAATACCTTCCGGAAGGAGGGAGACAGGGAAAGGCTGTGCCCATCCGAATTCGCCGATCTTGGTGCCGCCAAGGACCAGAGTGGAATCTCCTGTGAAATCGTGATTGAAATCGCCGCCGCAGATCACATAATTGCCTTTTGTATATTCGGCAAGCATATCCTGAACAAGCATGGTGATCTGAGCTGTGCGGACCGCATCACTGCCGCCATAGGCTGAAGTGTGCACATTGTAAAGCAGCAGTTCTTTTCCGTTCTCAGTGGGGACGCGTGATACGCTGTAACATCTGTCAAGGTCCAGAAATTTGCTAAAACCTTCCGAGATGGTCAGACTGCGGCGCAGCCCTGAACTGATGCCGAATTTGCTGAGGGTCATAATGCCTGAATTGGAAGCACCGTGCGGCTGAGTCAGAGGGTACATCAGAAATGAAGAATGGTAATTGACAGCAAAAACACGGCTCATTTCGGGAAAATGATCGGCCATTTGCAAGCGCTGGTCAACATGATAGCTCCTGGTGGAGTCGGTGTCGATTTCCTGAAGCAGGACAAAGTCCGGCTCAAAAGAACGGACACGGTCGGCAGCTGCATCAATATTTGCAATAACACTTTCCTTGCTTTTGCCCCATGACTGGGTGCCGCCATCCATAAAGAAGGTAAAATCAGGCGAGTATGCTCCGAATCCACAGTTTTGCGTGACCACAGTATAGGGTTCGTTCAGCCTGACCAGGTCCTCTTCAGGCGTGCCTTCCACCTGCAGAACCTGCATGTCCGGGATCCGGGTATAAGACAAAATGACATACATGAGATAAATGAGAATGATGGCCAGCAGAACGGCCACGATGATTCCAGCATTTTTTGCTGTGCGCTTTAACATATTTCAGTCCCTTTCTCTGTTTATTTTTGTTTTTTTCCAAGTTTCATGGTGTATGGTGCACAGATGAGATCAGGTACTTCATACAGGTCATTTTGCTGATGAGCGGTAAGGATGTCCGGCAATACTGAGGAAGCGCCGCTGGATTTCAGCTCAAATGACACGCATGTCCGCTTCCCGGAAAAAAGTGGTGTCTTTAAGTCGCCAGTACCAGCTTTCACCACTTGAGATGATGGACCTGGAAAATGACGGGGCTGAAGTGTCCGGAACATTTCGTCCTGGCAGCCATGGTACGCTTTTTTAAATATGAGGGGGCCGCGGACGAAATCGTCCAGGCCCATTTTTTCCATCAGGATCCGGGCCGAAAAAGCAGGCGCACGGTACATGGCACAGCCAACTGATCATCGTGCTGTTCATGCTGGAACCATACGCCTGCTGTCTGTGTCTGTTCCTTAAAATGGCTGGAGTTCAAGCGCCCCGTCCCTGCCGCTGATACTGATTGCATATTGCCGGACTGTGCCAAGACCGTCTGTCAGGCGGATGCCGTAGCATGGGATATCCCCGGGGAACTCAAGTCTGACGACAAGAGGGGACTCAGAAGAAAGGGCGTCCTGCTGGTACAGAACACTTGTTTCAAAGAGTGTATCATTGCTGCCTGAGAGCTCAAGGGACAGGAGAGCGACGTTATGGACAGTCTCTTTGGCTGAGATTTTTATGCATTCTCCTGCTTCATCCAGAATGATGTCGTGCTCCGTGGAATCTGTCCAGTCCAGCTGTATGGGAGCATCGGCATGGAACTGGATGGTCCGGAGAAGGTCCATGAAGATGCCGGACCAGTATGCGCTGCTGCTGGCGGGCCATGTTCCGATGACGGAAAGGTCCAGACTGTCAGCTTCTAATGCATAATAGGTTTTCAGAATGCTGCTGTCGTAGGCATAGGGCACCTGGAACCAGCGCAGGGATGCACCATACTCAGTTGTATCTTCTTCATATGTGGCACCGGAAGGCGCATGTGCGTCAAGAAAAGCTGAAGAAGACATTCCTGATGCCTGGACAGTGAGAAACTCCAGATAAATGGGATCATGTGTGTCTGACGCGCTGACAACCAGGCTCTGGCCATGAGCTTCAACAGTCAGCCGGTCAGGCATGTAGAAAAAAGAAAAGCCAAGATCACTTGTAAATCGCACCTCGTCCTCCGGCTCCGGGTCCTGCCAGGGTACAAGGTATTTTGATAGGATGAAGCCTTCTGTGCCGTTATAATCACATGCGGTGAAGTCCCCGTACTCAGGTGACCAGTTTGCATCCGTCACAATGGCAAAGAGGGGGACCTTCGCCAGCCGTCTGTAGCCGGTGCCGGGGCCGTCGCGCAGTGAAACCCAGTCCTTGCAGTGATCGACCATCATGGTGCCCAGATAGGTATTTTCGCCCAAAGCACAGGCGTACATGCAGATGAGCACCAGCAACAGACAAAAAACTCTTTTCACAATCTCAGCCTCCTATGCTTGAACCATTCGGTCTATGGCTGTGTATGGCAGCACGGGTCATCCGGATGGTCCGTTCTCAGATCGGCAAAACATAAACACAATGGAACAGATGATGCGGTCCCGCCAGATCCATAGCGAGGACCTCTGGACAGGCAGGGAACAGTCCATGCGACGGCTGTATGTTCCGGGGATAAGGTGGAACATGTGCTGCATCGGGCAGTTAAGCAGAAGGTTTTTTTGAATACTGTTCCAGGATCCTGTTATATATCGACGGCAGCAGGAAAACACCGGCCAGACAGGCGGCAATCATGCAGTACCCTGCGGCCTTGACATGCACAATGCCCAGCAGGGTGCAAAGCCACAGAATGCCTGAGAAGGACAGCCACATGGTTCCGTTTTTCTTGTTGTACGCCCGGACGTCAGAAATCTCATCTTCATCAACTGGTTTCCCCGGATTGAACCACATAGGGCTCTTTCTTTCTCTGGCGTGGATCCCGAGTTCAGTAAAAAGGAAGCTGATCGCAGCCATGATAAGTATCCATAAGACTTTTCCCATAGATGGCATTCTCCTCTCTTCATATGGCAGAGGGATAAGGCTGTGCTTTGTTTGGACAGGCCTTTCACAGTGACTGGCGGCAGATGGGGACCCATCCAGGAAAAGTGACGGGACATCCCTACAGCGTGCTCAGTGAAAGGAAAAACGGACTGATGAATCAATGGAAGCTCCACACCGCAGTCCCCGAACGGGGGGACAAGACATGCCTCACAGCTGAGACTTGAGACCGGATCAGGAGCGGCAGCGGAGGCTGCTCAAAGTCTGATGGGACCGCAGCATATCCGCAGATGAGGGAAAGAAAAACCATTGTACAGAAGGTTCATATGCAGAAAATAACAAAATTGAGGACAAGAGTCAATAAGTATGGAGAAAACTCACCGGGTGCCGGGAGAGAATGCTGCAATGATCGCACCGGAGAAGATGCGTGTCAGGGCGCTGTGGACAGCATGCCATAGGCACCGGGGACGAAAGAGAGAAGTCTTTGGAAAGGAAAAGATGGTCCGTCAAAAGAAAAAATGGAACGGAGAGCGGCAGGACCTGACGGAGAGCAAAGGTGATGTGTGAAGCCGCAGTGCCCGGAAAGGACAGGTGCCCTGCAATTATTGTCCATGCATGTGTACGTGAAAAGTGACACTTCCAGCAGCGGGGGATGTCTGTTTCCGGATTATTGCAGGCATCAGCGGGACAGTATATCGTTCCTCAGGTCCTGGATGACTTCCTCTGCAGAAAGGGGCGTCCAGTGTCCTTCAATGCAGAGCGTGGCGCGGGAAGTCTGAATTGCCTCGATCAGCTTCAGGCACAGCCCGGGATCTTTATGGTCATAATCCCCGACTGGCCCACAGGTGGCGTCCCCAAGAAAAAGGACCTGCTCCCCGGGAAGCTCAATGAGCGTCGAGTCTGAAGTGTGCGGGGACTGGGACTGAAAAACGCGGACAGGACAGTTTCCGGTATCAAGCACAATGGAGTCATGGAAAACGAGATCGGCAGGGACAACAATGGGCCGCGCATCTGCGTATTCCCTCCGGATACATGGATTCATGGACAGGAAGAAGCCAGGACCTTCGCTCTCCAGCCTTTTTTTGAATGCCAGAAGCAGCTCCAGTGTGGTTCCGTTTGCCATACACAGGCCATGCGTGGCATGCATGCCAAAAGTGTGGTCCCAGTGCCAGTGGGTGAGGACGGTCAGTGCCGGCAGGGGAAGATGCTTATTTTCAAGCTCTGCATAAAAGGAGCGGACAGGGTTTTCTGAGTGCCCTGCGTCTATGGCCAGGCTCCAGCGGTCGCCGCGGATATAACCCAGATTGGGGCGGTCACGCTCTTCCTCAAAAGAATAAATCCATATGCGGTCTGTAAGCTGATAGAGTGCTGACATTTTTACACCTTCTTATCCTTGATGAAAATACAGATTCCCAGTGCACGTGAGATGGTAAATCGGCCAGTATGGGCCGGATTGCGTGCCTTTGTGAAGAAAGGCGCACCCGGAAAAGAAGAACAGGCAGGACAATGATATACCATTAACAGTATTTTAACAATTTAGATGCTACAATGGAAAAAACGCTGGTACGGAGGGGACGGCATGTTCAAGATTCTTGTTGTTGAGGACGATCAGGAACTGAACCGTCAGGCATGCACGTATCTGACACAGAATGGGTATGAGGCTGTCGGATGCCTGAACGCGAACGATGCGCTGAATCAATTATATAACGATCTGTATGATCTGATCATATCAGACATTATGATGCCGGGCATGGACGGGTTCGCTTTTGCAAGGACGGTCCGGGAGAACAACAGGGAGATCCCGATTTTATTTATGACGGCCCGGGACGATTTCGCTGCAAAGCGGCAGGGGTTCCAGCTGGGTGTAGACGATTATATGATCAAACCCATTGATCTTGAGGAACTCCTGCTCCGGACGGGCGCGCTTCTGAGGCGGGCAAAGATCAGCAACAGCCACCATCTTGTGGCTGGAAATGTTGAACTCGATGCCGATGAGCGGTCGTGCACCGTGGATGGCGAGGAGGTCAGTCTGACGCTCCGGGAATTCAATATTCTTTACAAGATGCTGTCTTATCCGAAAAAGACTTTTACCCGGGCACAGCTGATGGACGAGTTCTGGGACGCAGACGCCTCATCCACGCTCAGGACAGTGGATGTTTACATGACCAAATTGCGGGATAAATTTTCGGGAACAGATGCTTTTGAGATCCAGACTGTGCGCGGTCTTGGCTATAAGGCGGTGATCCATGGATGAAGGCATCCCGTCGTGCGTTCCTCATCTGGCGGTACGTTACCTTTTTTCTGTTGATCTCCTTTGTTGTGACCTCTTCATTTCTGCTTTTTCTCCATACCATGAAGATTGATTACACCGTCCTTGCCCAGAATGCGGCCATGACTTTTGGCAATATTTTTTTCCTGAGCGGGATCTGCTGCTTCATTGAGTGGATCATGAGAAAGCTTACCGTGGACCGTCCCATCCGCAGGATCCGGGACGCGACACGCAGGATGACAGAGGGCGATCTTTCCGTACGTATTGATACAGAGAAATTTTCCGTTTTCAGCGAGGACTTCTGTGCAATTGCCGAGGATTTCAATGTCATGGGTGCTGAACTGTCGCAGACATCGGCCCTGAGGACAGACTTTATCGCCAATGTCTCCCATGAGCTGAAGACGCCCTTGTCAGTGATCCGCAACTATGCCAGGATGCTGCAGAATGACAGAGTGCAGGATGCGGACCGTCTGATGTATGCACGGGGGATCGACAGTGCTTCGCAGCGGATGACAGAACTGATCACCAATATACTCAAGCTCCATAAACTGGAGAACCAGCAGATCAGTCCGAGCGTAGCTGAATATGACCTGACCAATCAGGTGGCAGAATGCGTGCTGGGCTTTGAGGACGCTATGGAGCGCAAGCATATTGAGCTGGAAGCCGACATGGATGAGCGGGTGTATGTTACAGCGGACCCTGAGCTTCTGACACTGGTATGGAACAATCTGCTTTCCAATGCCGTGAAGTTCACGCCCGAGGGGGGGAATATCCGTGTATCTGTGACACCGTCCGGTGAATGGGCCAGGGTTTCGGTGCAGGACGACGGGTGCGGCATGACCCAGGAGACAGCCAGCCGCATGTTCGAGAAATTTTACCAGGGCGATACCAGCCATGCGACGGAAGGCAATGGGCTTGGGCTGGCGCTGGTGAAGCGGGTCGTGGATCTGACAGATGGAGCGATCAGCGTCAGCAGTACGCCCGGCAAGGGGAGCACGTTTACGGTCCAGATCAGAAGGAGCCTGACATGAGATGGAACACAGCTGAGATCCTGTCTGTGCTGAAGGTGCCTTCCCTGCGTTCGCACATTGTGCTGAATCTTTCATTTTTTGTCTCAATGGGTTTCGCATTGCTCAAACTGGTGATGGGTGCCTGGCTTCGATCTTACTGGCTGACGGCTGTAGGGGCATATTATGCGGGGCTCGCTGTGGTACAGTTCTTTCTTCTTCGCAGTTTCCATCATCAGAATGCAAAAAAGCAGAACCGCGTATTTCTGTGGACAGCTGTCTTACTGAGTGTTCTCACAGTAACCATGGCGGGTGTTTTTATTCAGATGGTCCGGGACGACCGGACATACAGCTATCCCGGTCTGCTGATTTACATCATGGCATTGTGGGCTTTCGCAAAAATGATCACAGCGGTGTGGAATCTGGTGCGGATCAGACGCGACATGGAGATTGTCCTGACAGCGGTGCGTTGCGTATCCTTTGCGACAGCGCTTATGTCTGTCCAGTCACTACAGACAGCTATGCTGTCAACCTTTGGAGGTCCCGGACAGTTTGCACGGATGATGAATGCCGTTCTCGGGGGATGTATCACACTTTGCATGACCCTGCTTTCTGCAGGCATGCTGATCCATGGGATACGTGCAGGTGATACATGAGCAGAATACAAAGCGGGAAACCGGACAAAGCACGGACAGTGTCCGTGCAGAAAGAGAGGAACGCGGATGGATGAGCAGAAGTCTGTGAACATCACATATTCAGCACAGGAACAGAAGAAAAAAGAGACGATGCAAGCGAAATATGACCGTGCAGATGTGCCAGGCAGCATGGAAACTGAGAAGATCCGGAGGCTTGAGGCGCGCTGCGAGAAAAAAAGCCTGTCAGCTGCTCTGACCATAGGAATCATAGGCACACTGCTGTGCGGTGTCAGTCTGACATGCTTCCTGGTATGGGACGTGTATGTATGGGGCGGGCTTGCCGGTTTGACCGGACTGGCCAGTGTCATATCAGCGCTGCCTGTCTATCTGTGGATGATGGCTAAAGAACAAAAGAGTCTGAGGGGCATGGCAGAGCGTGCGGAATGAAAAAGAAAACGGCCAGGACACATTTCCTGTACCGCGTGAAAAGGATGCCTTCCATGGCGTCTTTTTTTGTGCCGGGAAAGATTGACAAAGAACGGCACCGACTGTCATAATGAAAATAGCTGATGACAAAACGTAATACATAATCAGGCTTTCAGCTCAGAAAGGATGGAAAATATGCACCTTGTCGGAAATACACTGAGCCGTTTTGTGGATGACGGTCAGATTGCCGGATGCTGTGTGAAGATTCTGCAGCATGATCAGACCTGCTATGAGGGATGTTTCGGCTATGCGGATATTGAGAAAAACAGGAAAATGACTGCGGATACCATCTTTCCCATTGCATCCATGTCCAAGGTCATTACAGTGGTGGGTATCATGAGGTTGTACGAACAGGGACTGTTCAAGCTCTGGGACCCTGTAAGCGAGTATCTGCCCGGATTCAGGAAACCTTCAGTCGCCATTGAGAAACCGGACGGCAGCTGCGATATTGTGCCAGCAAAGAACGAGGTGACAATGAGGCAGCTCTTTACGATGACCAGCGGGATCCCTTATCCGGGAAAAGATACAGCAGCTGCCAGGATACATGATGAGCACAGAGAGGCATACATCAAAGAGCATAAAACCCTGCCGGACACGAAGACGTATGGCAATATGGCCGGACAGATGCCATTGGCTTTTGAGCCGGGAGAAAAATGGATGTATGGCTTTTCCATTGATGTGCTCGGCGCAGTCATTGAGGTTCTCAGCGGGAAGACGCTGGGCGAATACCTGAAAGAGACCCTGTTTGATCCGCTGGGCATGACCGATACGGGTTTTTATGTGCCGGCGGAAAAACAGAGCCGGATCGCCACCTTATATCATATTCGGGACGGCATGAAGCCGGATAACCGGCAGTATCCGGACAGAAAACCTGTTTTCGAGAGCGGAGGGGGCGGACTGTTCTCCACGCTTGGCGACTATTCACGGTTCGCACAGATGCTGCTTCATGGCGGGAAGCTGGACGGGGAGCGGATCCTGGGAAGGAAAACCATCGAACTGATTGCAACGGATCATCTGACGCCCGAACAGCAGCTCACACACAATTGGGACACCCAGCGCGGATATGGCTACGGGTTAGGCGTGCGGGTCATGAAGAACCCTGAGGTGGCAGACATCAATGGGTCCGTGGGTGAATGGGGCTGGGACGGTGCTTTCGGCAACTGGTTCTGCATCGACCCGAAGGAAAATCTGACCTGTGTCTATCTGACCACGAATCTGCCCGGGGACCATTACCGGTTCGTTCCCAGGCTCATGGCTTCCATGTATGCCTCTTTGGACTGAAGGGGTACCGTACAGGCGCTGGATCTGGCCATGGGTGCATACAAAAAGAAGAAAGCTTGTGACAGCAGGCTTTCTTCTGCTTCAAGGGGTACCCATCTGTCTCTTATCCGGTCGGGCAGATGCAGTATGGACAGAAGAGAAAATATCGTATGCTCTAGCACAGAAAGGCAAGGGCTGACTTCAGGATGTTTTTCATCCCCTCAAAGGGCAGCATGGAGAGGGCAGCCGTATAGTCGACAAGGCGGATGTCAGCAATTTCGTTGTCCTGGGGCACAGGCTCCTGATGGTCATAGAAAGCAAGAAAGTACACAACCTGTTTGGAGCTTCAGACTGTTCCTGCCGGTTCAGCGGATACTCGTCGGTGGTCCGGAAACCGTCCACAAAAGTGACATCGAGGCCTGCTTCTTCTTTGATCTCTCTGAGCGCAGTTTCGTGCTCGGCTTCATTTCCTTCCATATGACCTTTGGGAAAGCCCCAGCAGCCGGAGAGGGACCGGACAAGCAGATAGCGGATGCCTGCCCCGGTCATGCGGCAGACTACGGCACCGCAGGATTTTTCAGACACATGATGGACCATCCGGATCATTTCCTTTCTGCGGACCTTGTGTGGGGAAAAAGAAGCATGGCCATCGGCACACGGACAGAAAAAGAGGACAGAGAGAAGCGCCCGCGGATGGGGACGGCAAGAAAAATGAAGCATATAAGCGTTTCTTGCATGGATCGGTCCGGGCCTGTATGCGTCCGGAAATGGTAATGAAACCGTCCGGCTTTGTCAATGATAAGCCGGAAATTGACATTGCGTACCCGGCTGGGTTCAGGGACGGACGGGCGGTCCGGTAACAGGATGGGTGTCAGACGTGACAGAAAGCAGTGGACGGGGGGACCGGCATGAGTGGGACATTCAACTGGGCTTTTATTGGTGCAGGCACACTGGCGAAACAGGTTGCCAGGGAGATTACTGCGTCTTCAGGGCACAGGATCGCTGCAGTGTATACCCGGAATTCTGAAAAATGCGAAGCTTTTTCCCGGTTGTGCGGCGCGGTACCTGCCAGGACGGCAGAGGAGGCTATGGTGCACCCGGGTGTGGACGGCGTGTATATTGTCACCCCGCATACCAGCCATGCCCCATATGCTCTTCAGGCGATGCAGCTGGGCAAGCCTGTCCTGTGCGAAAAGCCTGTGTCGACGGACGCCTGCAAAACCCGTGAGATGATCGCCATGAGTGAAGAAAAGGGGATCTATTTTACTGAGGCCATGTGGACATGGTTCGCTCCGGTGGCCAATCAGGTGAAAGCATGGCTGGAGCAGGGGGAATACGGCGACGTGCAGTCCCTTGATATGACCTATCATCTCAGGAGCATCAACTATGCGCCGCGTCTCTCGGACCCGAACCTGGCCGGAGGGGCGCTGCTGGATATCGGGATTTACCCGCTGACCTATATCTACAGGCTGTTTGGCAAACCGGAAGCGATTCGCTGCCGGGGGAACCTGAAGGGCGGGATCGACACAGATGAGGAAATTGAACTGACCTACCCGGGCGGAAAAATTTTCCGGATCAGCGTATCCCTGATGGACTTCAAGGGACTTGAAGTGATGCGGCTTCGCGGCACAAAGGGAGAGACACGGCTCTGGTTCTATCATCATGCCAACCGTGTCAGGCTCAGGCGCTTCCATGGACGGAACGAAAGCATGAAGGGCTATGGCGGGATGCTCAACGAGTTCGACCTCGTGGCAGAGGAGATCCGCCAGGGCAAGACAGAGAGCCGGTACGTGCCCCACCAGTCGACACTCGATGTCATGGAGATGATGGATGAGTGCCGCAGGCAGATGGGACTGGTGTACCCATTTGAAAAATAAGTGCAGGCAATCTGCCGCATCTTCCGCTGGCACACGCAGTCTGAACAGGCAGCGGACACCGAAAGGCAAATCCAGAGGATGCCGTATTTTCTGTGAACACAGCAGGTGCATTTTTGGACATAATAAGGTATGATGAGTATGTACATGACACGAATCGGACCATGGAGGAGAGACGGCAAGCATGGAATACAGGATTGAACATGATTCTATGGGTGAAATCAGGGTACCATCAGACCGGTACTGGGGAGCACAGACACAGCGCAGCCATGAGAATTTTCCCATTGGCGTAGGCATTGAAACCATGCCCTCAGAGATTATCCATGCCTTTGGCATACTGAAAAAGGCGTCAGCCATGGCCAATCATATGCTGAAACCTGAAAAAATGACGGAAAAGAAATGCACAATGATCTGTCTTGCGGCAGACGAGGTCATTTCAGGGGTACTGTCAGAGCACTTTCCGCTTGTCGTGTGGCAGACAGGCAGCGGCACGCAGAGCAATATGAATGCGAATGAGGTGATTGCCAACCGTGCCAATGAGCTCGCGGGAGAGAAGATCTGCCATCCCAACGACGATGTGAACATGAGCCAGTCTTCCAATGATACGTTCCCTACGGCCCTGCATATCTCTGCCGTTCTCGCCATCTCCAAAAGGCTTTTGCCCGCCATAGATGAGCTGGTATCGACCTTCAGGCGCATTGAAGGGGAGACGAAAGATGCAGTGAAAAGCGGACGCACACATCTGCAGGACGCTGTTCCCATTTCCTTTGCACAGGAAGTCAGCGGGTGGCGCACATCCCTGGAGCGGGACGCAGAGATGCTCCGTCTCGCCCTGGGCCCGCTGTACGGGCTTGCCCTTGGCGGGACAGCGGTAGGCACCGGGCTCAATGCTCCGGCGGGGTTTGCGGAGCTTGTCGCCGGGAAGATCGCCGAACTTACGGGAGAGCCTTTCGTGACCCAGAGCAATAAGTTCCATGCCCTCACCAGCAAAGATGAGCTTGTTTTTGCCCACGGTGCTGTCAAAGCGCTTGCCTGCGATATGATGAAGATTGCCAATGATGTCAGGTGGCTCGCCTCAGGACCGCGGTGCGGGCTGGGGGAGATCCATATTCCTGAAAATGAGCCGGGAAGCTCCATCATGCCGGGAAAAGTCAACCCCACGCAGTGCGAACAGGTGACGATGGTGGCGGTGCAGGTGATCGGCAATGATACGGCTGTGGGCTTTGCGGCGTCACAGGGGAATTTTGAACTCAATGTGTTCATGCCCGTGCTGGCTTACAATTTCCTGCAGTCCGTGCGGCTTCTCTCCGAGTCGATCCTTGCCTTTGACCGGAACTGCGCACAGGGGATCACAGTGAACAGGGAAAAGATGAAGGAAAACCTTGACCGGTCCCTGATGCTTGTCACTGCGCTCAATCCTTATATCGGTTACGAGAACGCGGCCAAAACAGCCAAGAAAGCGTTCAAAGAGAACATTTCGCTCAAGGAGGCCTGTGTATCGCTGGGCTTTCTGTCAGAGGAAAAGTTTGACGAAGTCTTTCATCCGGAAAATATGATCTGAGATGACTGCCCGGTCAGGAAATGCAGGGGACAGGGCGCGGGATGCAGGCGGGACAGCAGCTCCTGCTTCTGAAAATGAAATGGAGTCAATGACAAGGAGAATGTGTTATATGAGCAGGAAACTGGCCATCGTCTTATCTGTACTTGAAGACAGTCAGCGGGAACGCCTCCGCAGCGCGGCGGAAAAGAACGGATTTGAAGCCCTTTTTTTCGAAAATGATGATGATGCGCTGCCGCACATTGCCGATGCGGAGATTATTCTCGGGCAAAGTGCGGTGCTGGCGAAGAACAGTCCCGCCCTCAGGTGGCTGTGTACGCCTTCTGCAGGCGTCAACCAG
>CAMNGW010000001.1 GCA_946538615.1 uncultured Clostridia bacterium | reverse complement strand
ATTGTCATAGATCAGGTACTGAATATTGACAAGCCCTTTTGTGCCCAGCGCCAGGGCGAGTTTTTCTGAACAGTCGCAGATTTTGTGCAGGAACTGGTCGGTAAGGTTCCAGGGGGGATAGACCGCTATGGAGTCACCGGAGTGGACGCCGGCCAGCTCGATGTGCTCCATGATCCCCGGGATCAGGACGTCCTTCCCGTCGGAGATCACGTCGACCTCAAGCTCGATGCCTGGCATATACTTGTCCACCAGGACCGGGTTCTCGATTCCGCCGGCCATGATGCGCTGCATGTAGGCCTCGGTCTGCTCACGGCTGCGGACAATCGTCATGTTCTGTCCCCCTATGACATAGGAGGGGCGAAGGAGCACGGGATAGCCGAGCTGTTCAGCGGTTTCGACAGCCTCCTCAAGGGTGTTCACACCCTTGCCCCTGGGGCGGCGGATGCCAAAGCGCTCAAGGAGGGCATCGAACCTTGCCCGGTCCTCTGCCATATCAATGGAGTCAGCAGAGGTGCCGAGGATGGCAATGCCGTGGCTGTCAAGGTATTGGGTGAGCTTGATGGCCGTCTGGCCGCCAAAGGCGACGACAACGCCGATGGGGTTTTCCACCCCGATGATCTGCATGACGTCCTCAGGACACAGCGGCTCAAAATAGAGCCTGTCGGCCGTGTCATAGTCCGTGGATACGGTTTCCGGATTGTTGTTGACAATGACAACGTCATAGCCCATTTCACGCAGCGTCCAGACGCAGTGCACAGACGAATAATCGAACTCGATCCCCTGCCCGATCCGGATGGGGCCCGAACCGAGCACCATGATGACGGGCTTTCCCGAACGCGGGAAGGACCTTGCTTCGCATATGGCGTCGGTCGTCGCATAGAAATAAGGGGTTCGGGCATCAAACTCTGCGCCGCAGGTATCGACCATCTTATAGCCTGCCCGGAAAACCGGAAGATTTTCCGTTCCGGAGAGCCGTCTGAGGGCCGCATCAGGGTACCCCAGATGTTTGCCGAGACGGTAAGTTTCCTCTGTCAGCCCGCCGGCAATGGAGGCCTCATAGTCAGCCAGCTTTTTGAGCTTGTGCAGGAAAAAGCGGTCAATCTTCGTGATGCCGTGGATCTCATCAAGGGAGATGCCGGCGCGGATGGCTTCAAAAACGGTGAAGATGCGCCGGTCATTCTGCTCGCGGAGCCGTTCATGCAAAGGTGCGGAGGACAGGGGCGGGCAGTTGAGCGTGTCCAGGGAAATCTCAGCCCCGCGCACGGCCTTCATGAGCGCTTCTTCAAAGGTCTGCCCGATGGCCATGACTTCGCCTGTCGCTTTCATCTGCGTGCCGAGGGTACGGCTCGAACCGGCGAACTTGTCAAAAGGCCATTTGGGAAATTTACAGACGACGTAATCAAGCGTGGGTTCAAAGCACGCGCAGGTTTTGCCTGTGATGTCATTGGCGATTTCATCGAGGGTGTAGCCCAGGGCGATGCGCGTTGTGATCTTGGCAATCGGGTAGCCGGTTGCCTTTGAGGCGAGGGCAGAGGAGCGCGAGACACGGGGATTGACCTCTATGACAGCATATTCAAACGAGTCGGGATTGAGTGCGAACTGGCAGTTGCACCCGCCCATGATCCCTATGGCGGAGATCATATCAAGGCTCGCTGAGCGCAGCATCTGGTACTCTTTATCCGAGAGGGTAAGGGCGGGGGCCACGACAATGGAGTCCCCTGTATGGATGCCGACAGGGTCGACATTTTCCATGGAACAGACGGCAATCACGTTGCCCAGACTGTCGCGCATGGTTTCAAACTCGATTTCTTTCCAGCCGGCGATACATTTTTCCACAAGGATCTGCGTGATGGGGCTGGCATCCAGACCGCCTCTTGCAATGGTGCGGAACTCTTCCTCGTTATAGGCGATTCCGCCCCCGGTGCCGCCAAGGGTATAGGCAGGACGCACGATGACGGGATAGCCGATTTCACGCGCCTCCGCAACGGCTGTCTCCAGGTCCTCTGCGATCTGGCTGGGCACACAGGGCTGGCCTATAGCCTGCATTGTGGCGCGGAACTTCTCCCGGTCTTCCGCTTTTTCAATGGCGGAGATATCGGACCCGAGCAGGCGCACGCCATATTTTTTCAGTGTGCCGTCACGGTCCAGCTGCATGGCCAGGGTGAGGGCGGTCTGTCCGCCAAGGCCTGCCAGCAGGCCGTCAGGGCGCTCTTTCTCAATGATGCGCCTTACAGTTTCCGCATTGAGGGGCTCAAGGTAGATTTCATCGGCAAGGTGTTTGTCCGTCATGATGGTGGCCGGGTTGGAGTTCACCAGCACCACATTGATCCCCTCTTCGCGCAGTACGCGGCAGGCCTGGGCGCCGGCATAGTCAAATTCAGCGGCCTGGCCGATCACAATGGGACCGGAGCCGATGACGAGCACCTTGCGGATCAGGTTATCCTTCGGCATGATTCTCCCCCTTTGCGGCATTCATCATCTCAAGGAAGCGGTCAAAGAGAAAGCCTGTGTCTTTTGGACCAGAGCAGGCTTCCGGATGGAACTGGACGGTTTCACAGTTCTTACCGGGATAAGCCATGCCCTCACAGCTGCCGTCATTGGCATTGCGCCATGTCTCGGTCCCTGTGCCTTTCAGGCTGTCTGTGACGACGGCGTACCCATGGTTCTGGGAGGTGATATAGGTCCTTCCGCTCTTCAGTTCGCGCACGGGCTGGTTCCCGCCGCGATGGCCGTATTTGAGCTTTATGGTCCTGCCGCCCATGGCAAGGGCCGTAAGCTGGTGCCCGAGGCAGATGCCAAAGATGGGGAGCTTTCCGATGAGCTCCCTGAGCTGTCCGATTTCATAGACGTTTTCTTCCGGGTCACCGGGGCCATTGGAAAGCATAAGGCCGTCATAATGGCCCTGGAGGATCACAGAGGCCGTCGTCCGGGCCGGGTACACGGTTGTGTCACAGCCGCGGGACTGAAGAGAGCGGATAATATTATGCTTTGCGCCGTAATCCAGCAGGGCCACCCGGTACCGGGCCTGACCGCAGGCAGGGTAAGTATGGGGCTCGCTGACGGAAACCTCATTGACAACCTTTCCTACCTTGTATGCACGGATCGCATCGAGCGTGTCAGGCAGCGTGTCGCAGATCATGGCGTTCATCACGCCGGATTCGCGGATCACACGCGTGAGCTGGCGCGTATCGACGCCGCAGATGCCGGGGATCCCGTTTTCCCGGAGATAGGTATCCAGATCGTAGCGGGAGCGGAAATTGGAAGGGGCATCGCAAAGCTCGCGGACCACGTACCCTCTGCAGGCGCTCTTTCCTTCGAAATCCTCGGGGATTACGCCGTAGTTGCCGATCATAGGGAAGGTCTGGATGATGATCTGGCCGGCATAGCTGGGGTCAGTGAGGGTTTCAAGATAGCCCACCATGCCGGTGGTGAATACAATTTCCCCTATGCAATCCCCTTTGGCGCCAATGCGCGTGCCCTCATAGACATCGCCGTTGGCCAGCACAAGATAAGCCATATCACACCTCGCAAAGCGTTGCTGCCATGACAGCCTTTATGGTATGCATCCGGTTCTCAGCCTCATTGAACACGATGGATTGGGAGCTTTCAAAGACGTCATCTGTGACTTCCATGGCATCAAGGCCGAAGGTATCATGGATCTCCCGGCCGATGGAGGTGCCCAGATCATGGAAGGCGGGCAGGCAGTGCATGAAAACGGCTTTGCTGCCGGCGAGGGACATCAGAGACGCATTGACCTGGTAGGGCCTGAGGTCTTTGATCCGTTCGGCCCAGACTTCCTGCGGCTCGCCCATGGAGACCCATACGTCGGTATAGATCACATCGGCATCCTTCACAGCCTTTACAGGGTCCGTCTCAAAAGTGAGGGTCGCGCCTGTTTCCTGGGCAAGGGACTGGCAGGTACGGACGAGGTCAGGGTTGGGGAAATATATTTCAGGTGCGCAGGCGACAAAATGCAGACCCATTTTGGCACAGCCCACCATCAGGGAATTGGCCATGTTGTACCGGGCGTCTCCCATAAAGACAAGCTTCTTGTCATGCAGGGAGCCGAAATGCTCAAGGATGGTGAGAAAATCAGCGAGGACCTGCGTGGGATGGAACTCATTGGTCAGACCGTTCCATACCGGTACCCCTGCGTATTTTGCCAGGCTCTCCACGATGTCCTGGCCATAGCCGCGGTATTCAATGCCATCATACATGCGCCCAAGCACGCGGGCGGTGTCAGCAATGGATTCTTTTTTGCCGATCTGGCTGCCGGAGGGATCGAGATAGGTGGCATGCATGCCCAGGTCGGAAGCCGCCACTTCAAAAGCGCAGCGTGTGCGCGTGCTGGTCTTTTCAAAAATCAGGGCAATGTTCATCCCGTCACACAGCTTGTGCGGGATGCCGGCTTTTTTGCGTGTTTTCAGTTCAGAGGCAAGATCGAGCAGGCCGACAATTTCATCTGCTGTCAGATCGAGAAGCTTGAGAAAACTTTTGCGGTACAGACTTGAACAGTTTGACATACATCCTCCTGTTGGTTACAGAACTTTGGCAAGAAATGAAGCCAGGCGTTCGGTTTTGGGCGCGTTGAAAAGGGTCTGGGGGTCGCCTTCTTCAAGGATCTGGCCCCCCTCAAGGAAGAGCACACGGTTGGCCACTTCGCGGGCAAAACCCATTTCATGGGTGACAACAACCATGGTCATTCCGCTTGCGGCAAGACTTTTCATGACATCGAGCACTTCTCCGACCATTTCAGGGTCGAGGGCTGAAGTGGGCTCGTCAAAGAGCATCACCTCGGGTTCCATGCACAGGGCGCGCACAATGGCCACGCGCTGCTTCTGACCGCCGGAAAGCTGGGCCGGATAGGAATTGGCTTTATCCTGGAGTCCTACTCGGGTGAGAAGTTCCATGGCCTTCTTTTCTGCCTGCTCCCTGGTGCAGAGCTTCGTGCGGACCGGAGCCAGGGTCATGTTGCGCAGTATGGTCATGTTCGGGAAAAGATTGAAGTGCTGGAAGACCATGCCCATTTTCTGACGCATGCGGTTGATATCAGTTTTGGGATCTGTCATGGAGACGCCGTCAAAGATGACTTCCCCGGATGTGGGGATCTCAAGCAGGTTCAGGCAGCGCAGGAAGGTGGATTTGCCCGAACCGGACGGTCCGATAAAGCAGACACATTCACCTTTGTCCACGTGAAGGTTCACATCCTGCAGAACTTCAAGCGTGCCAAAGCGCTTGGAGAGATGCTTAACGTCGATCACTGGTACGCAGCCTCCTTTCAAAGATGCCTAGGAGCCAGGTAAAGATCATAACGAGAATCAGATAGATTGCGGCTGTGATGAGGAAGGGGTACATGGCCTCATAGGTACGGCTGACGATGGCGCGCGCAGCGTACAGCAGCTCTTTGCCGCCGATGACGGAGATCAGGGAGGTATCCTTGAGCAGCACGATGAACTCGTTGCCCAGGGCAGGAAGAATCGCCTTGATGGCCTGGGGAATGATGACAAAGCGCATGGTATCGAAATAATTGAGCCCCAGGGAGCGGCTGGCCTCCATCTGCCCGGCATCTACGGACATCAGCCCGCCGCGGATGATTTCTGCCTGGTAGGCACCGGAGTTGATGCCGAGGGTAAGTGCGCCGACGAGGGCAAAGTTTTTGGAGGAAGCGAATACGACAAATCCCATGATGAGGAGCTGGACCATCATGGGTGTGCCGCGGATGACGGTCACATAGACACGGAAAATCAGGTCCAGGATGCCAAGGATGGGGTTCCTGTGGCCGGGGCGCTGCTGGTCATGGGCGGTACGCACCACAGCGACAATAATGCCGAGGATCACGCCGAGGATAAGCGCGAGCGCGGTGACATAAAGCGTTGTTCCCACGCCGTTGAGGTACTGCTGCCAGCGGTTCTTTTCTAAAAAAGCCTGATAGAAGTAGACATAGAATTTTTGCCAGGCGCTGACTGCTTCACCGCTGGTAATCAGCGCTTTCCAGGCTGTGTATTGCTCCAAATGGGGCACCTCACTTTCCGGTTCAGTAGATGGAGGGCAGGAATAAAAAGGAAAGGACGGCCCAAGGCCGCCCTTTTATGAACGTCTCTGCTCAGTCGACCATGTACTTGTCGATCAGACTCTGCACGGTGCCGTCTTCCTTGAGCTCGGCAAGGGCTTTGTTGATGGCAGCCTGCAGGCCGGAGTTGCCCTTGTTGACACCAAAGGCAAAGCTTTCAGGCTCATAGGTCGTGGGGTTCATGACGAGGCCAGGATTCCTGGCAATGTAGGCCTTGGCTACAGCGTCATCCATGACGATGCAGTCGACCTGGTCATTGAACAGGGCCTGGAAGACAGTGGAGTAGGTGTCGTAAGCCTGTACGCTGTCCTCGCCGTAATCGTCTTCTGTGTAGATGTGGCCGGTTGTGCCGCGCTGCACACCGATGGTCTTGCCCTTGAGGTCATCCATGGTCACGTTGTTGGCTTCCTTGGAGACGATAGCCTGGGTGATGGTGATGTAGGTATCGGTGAAGTCGAAGATCAGCTTACGGTCCTCGGTGACCGTCACGCCGGATACGACGGCATCGCTCTTGCCAGTCTGGGCAGCAAGGAGGGCGGAGTCGAAATCCATGGCATCAATGACAAGCTCCAGACCGATTTTCTCGGAGATGATGGCCATGAGTTCGGGTTCAATGCCGACGATGTTGTTCTCATCATCGGTATACTCGAAGGGAGGGAAATCAGGGCTGGTGGAAATGGTGAGCTTCCCGGCGTCGACGGTGGTGAGTTCTTCTGCAAGGACAAAGCCGAACACGGACACTGTCATGCAAAGGACACAGAGTAAAGCAAGCATCTTTTTCATAATCGTTTCCTCCTGATTGATTTCAGGCTGCCTTGGCAGCCGAAGAGACAAAGTTACTTTTCGTTCTTCTGGGAAACCAGAGCCTGGACACGGATGGGCAGACCGTAGAGATTGATGAAGCCTTGGGCGTCCTTCTGATTGTAATCGCTCTCGCCGAAGGTGGCGATTTCCTCAGAATACAGAGAGTAGGGGCTCCAGGTGCCGGCATTGATCATGTTGCCCTTGTAGAGCTTGAGACGGACTTTGCCTGTCACGTGCTCCTGGGTCTTGTCCACAAAGGCGGAGAGGGCTTCGCGCAGGGGGGTGAACCACTGGCCATTGTAGACGAGCTCGGCGAAGGTGATTGCCAGCTTCTCTTTCTCGTGCATGGTCAGCTTATCCAGGCAGAGGCTCTCAAGAACATGATGGGCCTTGTAGAGAATGGTGCCGCCGGGAGTCTCATAGACGCCGCGGCACTTCATGCCCACAAGACGGTTCTCCACGATGTCAATGATGCCGATTCCGTTTTCCCCGCCAATTTTGTTCAGGGCGAGGATAATGTTCTTGGCACTCATGCGCTCACCGTTGAGGGCAACCGGGATGCCTTTTTCAAATTCCAGCTCGACATAGGTGGGCTTGTCCGGCGCATCAATGGGGGATACGCCCATCTCCAGGAAACCGGGTTTTTCATACTGCGGTTCATTGCCGGTATCCTCAAGGTCAAGACCTTCATGGGAGAGGTGCCACATGTTCTTGTCCTTGGAATAGTTGGTCTCGCGGTTAATCTTCAGAGGCACATTGTGAGCCTCGGCATAATCGATTTCTTCGTCTCTGGATTTGATGGACCATTCACGCCACGGCGCGATGATGGGCATATTCGGGGCGAAATGCTTGATCGCGAGTTCGAAACGGACCTGGTCGTTGCCTTTGCCGGTGCAGCCATGGCAGATGGCGTCAGCACCTTCCTTGATCGCAATGTCCACAAGGCCCTTGGCAATGCAGGGACGGGCATGGCTCGTGCCGAGGAGATAATCTTCGTACACAGCCCCGGCTTTCATGGTGGGAATGATGAAGTCGTCGACGTACTCATCCATCAGGTCAAGGACATAGAGCTTGGATGCACCGGTCTTAAGCGCTTTTTCTTCAAGGCCTTCCAGTTCATCAGCCTGGCCGACGTTCCCGGATACAGCGATGATCTCGGGATTGTTGTAGTTTTCCTTGAGCCAGGGGATGATAATGGATGTATCAAGTCCGCCGGAATAGGCGAGGACAATTTTCTTATAGGCTGCCATAGGATATTTGCCTCCTGCTTTTTACTAATGGGAACGCCGCACATTCTACACCCGGGGTGTTTCCTTGTCAATAATTATGCATAAAAAATTAATCAGAACATTTTAGACAGGGAACGGATAAACTGAAAAATCCCGCTTTTAACAGAGCAGATGTCGGAAATGGATAACAAACAATATAAAAAAGACAAAATAAATATACAGTGTTTTATGCATAATTATTCGCGTTTGCCGTGCCATGGGCGGAAACGGTGCTGCACACGGACACATATGGCTGACAAACATGAAAAAGCGCTCCCGGACCTGTCTGCTGCAGGTGAGGAGACCGCGGGATTTTGCGGTCTGTGACTGGGCATACGGAGGTCACACGGGCACGGAGTCTTTAAAAAGACACCGTGAAAACGGTGTCTTCTTCTACGCTTTATCGGGGACATCCAGCACATAGCGCTCAAAGGCGTTAATGATAGGAATCCCATTGTAATCCACGATGCGCGGGATGTCCCAGCCATAGCTCTGATGGACATGGCCGTGGCACATGACCTGCGGCCTGGCTTCATCAAGAATGGTCTGGAAACAATCAAAGCCAAGGTGAGCACGGTCCTGGGCATCGCCGTAGCCGGTGAGGCTTGCGTGACTGACAAAAATGTCCAGGCCGCCAGCTTTTTTGATGGCCTTCTGAAAACGGTGCACTTTTTTGGACATTTGTTTTTCTGTGAACTGGTAGACACCGGAAGAGTATTCTTTGCAGCCGCCAAGGCCGCCGATGCGCAGCCCATGGAACTCAAAGATGCAGCCATCGATATTCTCGCAGCCTTCGGGCGGGTCCTTAGCGTACCGTTCATCATGGTTTCCGGGCACGTAGAGCAGCGGCTTTGAGGCCATGGTGACCAGAAATTCCAGATATTCCCGTTTCAGATCCCCGCATGAAATGATGAGATCAATGCCCTGTACCCGTTCAGGACGGTAGTGATCCCAAAGCGCGGGACACTCCTGATCGGCAATAAGAAGGATTTTCAAGTCATTACCCCGTTTCTGTGACTTAATCAATATGGCCATTATAGTACCGGATGCTTCATGCTGCAAGGGGACGCTGAAAATGCACAAAGAAAAACCCCGCCTTGCGGCAGGGTTTCATGGTATGGCTCATTCAAAGCTTGTCAGAAGATCGATGGCGCGGCTGCGGTTGAGCTTATCGCACATGGCGACGAACGTATCGAGCGGGACATCATGGAGCTGCTGCTTCTGACCGCGGACGGTGACAGAAACGGTATTTTCAGCGGCTTCCTTATCGCCGACAACCACGATATACGGATCTTTCATGGTCTTGTAGAACTTGATTTTTTCATTCATGTTCTTATCCGCATAGTCCACCTCGGTGCGGATGCCGGCATCCTGCAGGGCAGCGACAACTTTCTCAGCGTAGGCATTGTGTTCCGTGCGGATCGGGACGACACCGACCTGATAGGGGTTGAGCCAGAAGGGGAAAGCGCCCTTGAAGTGCTCGATGATGATGCCGATGAAACGCTCGAAGGAACCATAGATAGCACGGTGCAGAACAACCGGCTCCTGGAGCGTGCCGTTGGAATCCTGATAGGTCAGACCGAAATTGTGGGGGAGCTGGAAGTCAAGCTGAATGGTACCGCACTGCCATTCACGTCCGAGCGCGTCCTTGATCTGAAGGTCAATCTTGGGACCGTAGAAGGCACCGTCGCCCTCGTTGATTTCGTACTTGCCTTCGCCGTAGTGCTTATCAAGAATGCGCTTGAGAGCGGCTTCAGCGCGGTTCCAGACTTCGATATCGCCCATGAAATCGTCAGGACGGGTGGAAAACTCAGCGCGGTAGGTGAGACCGAAGGTGGAGTAAATGCGGTCAGCAATTGAGATGATGTTCTCAATCTCACTTTCGATCTGGCTCTCCATGACAAAGGTATGGTCGTCATCCTGGCGGAACTCCTGCACGCGGAACAGGCCGTTCATCTGACCGGACTTTTCTTTGCGGTGCAGCACGTCATATTCGCTGTAACGGATCGGGAGCTCCTTATAAGAATGGGAAGTGCGCTTGTAGGCGGTCATGGCGTTGGGGCAGTTCATGGGCTTGGCACCCATCATATCCTCAGCGTCCGGCGTCCAGTCTGTGCCAGGGACAACAAACATGTTGTTCTGATAATGTGCCCAGTGGCCAGAGATCAGCCAGAGTTTCTTGGAATTGATGACAGGCGCAGAGATCTCCTGATAGCCTTCACGGGCCTGCAGCTCACGGGAGAAAGCAAGAAGGGCCTGGTAGAGCTTGGAGCCGCGGGGGAGCCAATAGGGCATGCCTGGAGCCGTCTCGTTGAACATGAACAGGTCAAGCTGGGTGCCGATTTTCTTATGGTCGCGTTCAAGGGCTTCCTTGACCCAGGCCAGATGGGCCTTGAGCTGGTTCTGGTCCGGGAAAGCGTACACGTAGATACGCTGCAGGCTGTCCCGCTTTTCATCGCCGCGCCAGTAAGCGCTGGAGACAGATTTGATCTTGAATGCCGTGGACAGGAGCTCAGCGGAATTTTCCACGTGAGGGCCGCGGCACAGGTCGACATAATCGTCGCCTGTATAATAGATGGTGATGGTTTCATCCTCAGGGAGGTCCTGGATGATTTCCACTTTGAACTTCTGATCCTTGAACAGTTCAAGGGCAGCTGCCTTGGAGACCTCTTCACGGCGCCAGTTTTCCTTGCGCTTGAGGATCTCTTTCATCTTGGCCTCAATGACAGGAAAGTCCTCAGTAGATACGGCTTTGGGCAGAATGAAGTCGTAATAGAGACCGTCCGCAATCTGCGGTCCGATGGCATACTGAACTTCCTTGCCGTAGAGCTCAATGACGGCCTTGGCGAGAATATGCGCCAGGGAGTGACGGTAGACCTGCAGGAATTCTTCTCTTTCCATTGTGATACCCTTCTTCCATAAACTTGTTTCTTTCAGGAAAACCGGGTGAGCGCACAACAAAAGGCATTCACCCACGCCGGGACGAATGCCTGAACATCCGCGGTTCCACCCTGCTTGCTAAAAAACCACTCAAATCATGCGATATCGGGCATGAGGCGCTTCCTGTCCAGAGATGGTATCCCCTGTCTCTTCTGTCAGGCGCTTTCAGCCGCGGCGCTTGCTCTCTTTGCAGAATGATGGGCAGGGGCATGTTCCCTTTCATCCGGGAAGACAGGGAAATCCTAGCACGCCAGAAGAGAGATGTCAACGGGAAAATGTACAGATGCCAGGCGGACGGGCAGGTCCCGGAAGGTCCGGGGAAAACGCCGTTTTACGTGCTAGCCCGGATCCGGGGGTGAAGGAACTGTTTTCAGACAGGGCAGAACTGCACGGGGACGACTGGAAATGAGGGCAGCACATGAACCTTCTGCTGGACAAACGGATAAGAAGTGGTAAGATGGTGCCAGAAAGAGGTGAAGGTATGCTGTGGAATAAGATCATAACGGCAGTAAGCTATATCACATGGTATGGCCTGTTCTTTGCACTGCTTGTGCGGGACAGGACGGACCGCTTTATGACCACGCACCTGAATTCGGCGATCCTTGTCAATATTGTGGCTCTGGCAGCGGGTCTGTTTGGCGGATTTCTTGGGCTTGTGCTGAAAATCATAACAGCTGTCCTGATGGTATGGGGCGTTCTCTGTGTCCTGCTTGGGAGAGAGGAGATCTTTCCCGGGACAGGAAAGGTCCAGATCATAAAGTGAGGGATGATGCCGGAAGAAAACTGTCCGGTGCCCCGCGCAGCGGCCGACAGATGCATTTTCTGGAACCGTCTGCATAATGAAGAAGCCTTCCGGTTCCCAGGCCCGCAGCAGGGCTTTGGAACGGAAGGCTTCTTTTTGTATCAGTGACCGTTTCGGATCAGATCATAGGCATGGCCGTGATTTTTGCTGTTGGCGGTGTCAATTGCACTGAGACGGAGCTGCGGACAGCAGCCGGGACATACCCTCAGGGAAGCATAAGGCGCATTTTCAAGCTCACCGTAAGTGAATGCCTTAAGCGGATAGAAACGTGCATTGACCTGCGGACACTGGGGATCGGAATGGTACTGCCGACCATTGTCGGGATTGTAGTAGAGGACAAAATCATCCGAAGCGGGGCCCAGCACGCGGTCCGAGTCTTCCCAGATGATCACCTTGGCACGGTCTCCCGTTCTTGGCAGATTGTCCCAGAGCCATTTGATGCTGACGTTATTGACCCCGCTTGCCCGCTGGATACGGATACAGCCGTGGGAGGCTTTTTCACCCAGGTACGATTCACTTTTTTCATGGTGGCGGGTCTTTGTCCCGTCCTCTTCCTCTGTGATGGTGCAGGGGACTTCATGGAGGAGAATGCCGTCGTTGATGCGGATGCCCATGTCGCAGTAAAGGGTCCCTGCCCAGAAGCCGCCTGTGTGGGAAATGGCATAAAATTCACCGGCCGGGGTCTCATTAAAAGGTGTGTCGGAACGGGCAAACCCCGTGGAACACAGGAGGGTGGAGATCATTTCGCCGTCCTTGAACACAAAGATCCTTTGCTGCAGCTTATCAATGACAAGACCGACATGCTGGGACACTTTCTGTTCTCTCAGCTTGCTTGTCTCCACATAGCCGGTAAAGCAGGAGGAGAAGACCGCGACCCGGCTGCCTTCTACCGATGAAGAATAGGCTTCAATGAGTGTCCATTCATCACCTCTCTCAAGGATGTGCACACCCTGGCTGGCACAGGTGACCTCACCTGTGTATTCCTGGCAATCCATCCGTGGCTCTTTGCGGACCTTGTACTGATGGCGCTCACTGCCTTCGATGACGGTCATAGGGGTAATGAGCGCCTGCCAGATCGCGTCTGTATTATTCAGGTTGCCCATCTGCAGGTTCCATGAGCAGTTCTCGTGCTGGCAGGAAGTCCCTGCGAGTTCATTGGGCGTATGGAACACCACGTCCTGTACGGGATGGGGTGCCGGGGGCTGAGGCACGTCAAGCTCAAGTTCAAAGGCGTCGGAAAGGTTCCCGAATGCATCAATGAGCCTGAAGTCCAGAAAATGGTGGCCGGCAGGAAGAACGCCTGCGCTGAGGGTGACCCGGTTTTCCCCCGGGCTTACGGACATACGGCCGATTTCTGTACCGCCAGGGAGAGATATGATCAGGGTACCGCCTGTATTGACACTGGCGTGGGCAGACCAGTTTTCATCAAAGACTGAAGGTGCGTCCACGGTGAGGATCTCCGGCAGGGCGCTGCGTACCTCAAGGGAAAGCGGGGATGTTGAAGAGCCGCAGACCAGGAAGAGCCGGTATTGGCCCTCTGCAAGGTCCAGGTCCTTGAGGGTGACGGTGCCTTTCCCGTCTTTGACAGCACAGGGCAGTGTGGCAAGCGCTATCCCTTCCTCGGTTGTCAGGTAAACCAGTGCACTTTCTGTGTCGCAGGCAAAGGCAAGGGTGATCTCTGACCCGATGGGAAGGACGGCTTCCGCCTGAAGCCATACGCTGTCTGAAAAGGCAAGAAGGGGAATAAAACAGAAAAGGGCAAGAAGTCTGAGAATACGCTTTGTCAATCTGTCACCTCATTTCCTGGAGACATGATGGATAAAAGCCGGCAGTATATGCTGCCGGCGTCTTTCATATGACATTGCGCTCATAAATGAGGCGCAGTCCTTTAAGCGTCAGGGAACCGTCCACGTGGTCAATGGCATTGGTTTCGTCCGCAATCATCTGGGCCATGCCGCCGGTGGCCACAACAGTTGCGGACTTTCCCAATTCCTGTTTGATTTTATAAATTACATTCTGTACAAGTCCTACGTAACCATAGAACATGCCGGACTGAAGGTTGGCGAGGGTTGTGCGCCCTATGACATGGTCGGGTTTGGCCAGCTCGAACCTTGGGAGCTTGGCTGTACCGCTGCCAAGCGCTTCACTGGCAAGTTTGATACCCGGACAGATGGCACCGCCCAGGAAGGCGCCGCCCTCATCGACCACACCGAAGGTGGTGGCTGTACCGAAGTCAATGGTGATGACCGGCGCCCCGTACCCTTCAATAGCAGCGACGGCATTGGCAATACGGTCACTGCCCAGTTCGCGGGGATTTTCATAGCGGATGTTGATGCCTGTCCGGATCCCGGGCACAACAAACATGGGCGTCTTCTTGAAATAATTCTGGCACATGTGTTCAATCGTGAAGTTGATGGTGGGCACAACACTGGAAATGATGATGCCCTCAGCATCCTCGATTGAAAAACCTTTGTGAAGGAAAAGGTTTGAGATCAGCATGCCGTATTCATCGGACGTGTACATCTTGTTGGTGGAAATCCGCCAATAGCCGCGCATCTCGTCACCGTCAAAAAGTGCTGTTTTGATATTGGTATTGCCAATGTCCATGGTATAAATCATAGAGGGGATTCTCCTTGCTGGTATGCGGTATCAGATGAGACGTGCTTTTTTCAGAGCGATACATACAGCGCCGGTCACCAGGGCTGAAACAATCATCTCAATCACGGCATTAATGCCCACGGAAGCAATGATGAAGGTGATGACACTGCGGCCGGCAATCAGGCCTTGCATATATTCGGTATGTCCAAAGAGTACGACAAGGCTGAGCATGAAAAGGAGCGTATTGAGAAAGGCCGCACAGAAACCTGTAAGCGTAAAGGCCAGTTTATCATTCAGCTTTTTGCTGACCATGCGGTAAAACAGTGCCGTGAGAAGACCCACCAGAAGGCGTGAGACGAAGCGCTGCATGAACATCAGCACAGGGGAAATGTTGACAAGTGCGGCGCCCATGGCGCTGTAACCAATAATGCCAAAACACTGCAGAAAGCTGATCAGCCCGAAAGCTCCGCCTATGATCATGCCGCCCGGCACACCCAGGGCAACGGCGGCAACAGCAACAGGAATCATGTTAAAGGTGATGGAAAGGCCGGCTGGCTGAGGGATATTGACAAGGGCCAGTACGACAAGCAGGGCGATGAGCAGAGAAAGCAGTGTAAGGGGGAAGGTACGGCGATAAGATTTGGACATAATAACCTCCGTTCGGGTTCTGAAGATACCCTACGATCATAATAAGCTGTCCCGTTGCCTTGCAGGGTCCGGAGCGGCGGCTTCCGGCCAGACGCAGGGATGCGCAGGGATTATAGCAAAAAAGTGGGCACAGGGAAAGCAGATGGTTAAAAGGAACAAATTGAAAACAACGCAGACGCTACGGAAATGGCCCCATCACGCTTTTCAGCGGTCATTTGCGCTGCGGACCTGAGTGGCATGCTGTCTGCTGTCAGTCAGGTCCGTAGTTTCTGCTTATGGGAAAGCTGCAGGACAGAGCAACCAGTCTGATGAAGGCGAAAATGCCCGGGCCGGAACACTTCAGAGTCAGCGGGTATGGAAGGGATGCCTGTTAAAAACAAGTCCCTGTGGGTATAGCACAGGGACTTGTGAAGACAAAGCGGGACAGAGCCGGACTCAGGGTGCGATGAGGAGGAATGCATGGCTCTGTGCATAGGCAACCGCAGCAGGAGAATTCGTGATAAACGTGACGTGGCTGTGACCTTCAAAGGCATCCTCGGCGATCTGTCCGGGATCGCCCGGAATCTCCACGACAATTTCTCCACTCCCGGCAAAGGCCCGGGCACCGATTGTGGTGCAGCTCCTGGGCAGAATGATGTAGGGGGACGCGGTGCCCAGAAAAGCCTCATCCTCAATGGCAGTAAGGCCATCGGGCAGCGTGAGGTGCGGCAGCGCGCCCGAACTGTCTGTGATTTTGAACAGGACAGGCTTGGAGTACGTCAGCGTGCCGCAGGAAACTTCAACAGTTCCGGTGACAATGCCGGCTTTTTTGGGGGTCAGGACCAGATGCATGGGCTGAGAGCTACAGTTTTCTGAGATATCAAAGTATTCGTCGGCTCCACGGACCGCTATGCCGGCATCCGCCATACTGCTGGACCAGGGACCATTTTCCGGCAGGAAACCGGGGGTCAGATCAAGTCCTCCGTCAGAGAGGCTGACGGTGACCAGATCAGGTACAGTGAGATCCGATGGCAGCGTGTCCAGGATATAGTCAACCGTGCAGGGAACCGTTGCAGATTCTTTGCCCCAGGTACAGGTCAATTCAAAGCGACAGGAGGAAGGAGAGGTGACAGGCTGTAGGGCCCTGACGTAGCCTCCACATGGGTCATCTTCCCAAAGGACCACCTCGAAGGAAAGGGCATCGCCCCCTGTCTGAAGAGCAGTAAAGACAGGGCTTTGTGCGCAGGCCTCTTTGAGCAGGCCGGCATTGGCAACAGAGAAGGTGAAAAGGGTGGAGGAATCACGCAGGCGTTCCGAAGTGGCAGGGACAGCATAATGCTGCTCAGCGTGTACCTCCAGTTCCGGGGAGGGCATCGGGACGTATCCGTCCGCGTCGGCGATAAAGACCCGGATATCCTTTTCAAAGATAAGGCCATGTACCGCGGCCACAACGTGTGCGCTGCAGATCCCGGCTTCACTGGGCATCACGGAAATGGTATTTCCGTTGACTGTACCGTCAAAGTTCTCTTCAAGCAGGGCAAAAGACCCTATATCGCCGTCGATCCAGAGGGAGCGCGTATAGTCCGTCTGGTTCCACCATCCATCTGAAGGCTCAAACACCGGTGAAAATACACTTTCCTGTCCCACCTGCAGATGAACGTTATCGGGTATGGCGACCCCGGTGGGCAGCGGACCTTCGGTGAATGAAACAGAAACTGCAGTGCTTGCCTGATGTCCGTCCCAATCGACAGCGACCGTAAATTCAGCTGTGCAGGGTGCGTCAGGCTTTGCAACGGCATCAGCTTCACCGCCGCTTTCCCAGGTCTGGACATGATAATCAAAGGTGAGGTCCGGGGAGGATGTTACAGTAAAAACGGGGTCTCCTTCATAGAAGGGTGCAAGGATATCGTAATTGGCAAGGTGGAAAGAGAACAGATGAGGATCTGCGCTGATACTGGCATGGTCCTGAGGAATGATGACATAGCGCTGTTCGCTGACAGATTCAAACTCAGGTTCAGGCATGGGAACGTTGCCGCTTTCATCGGCAATGCAAATGGCGACAAACTTGCTGTATGTCACGCCCTGTGTGGACACGTGCACACAGGCCTGAGAGATGCCGGCCTGCAGAGGGGTCAGAACTGCACTTCCGGTGTGGGTCTGATCGGGCTGGGTGATCTGGATTTCCACATAGTCCTGGTAATTCCCGTCGAACCATATGGCTGTGCCATATTCCGGGTCTGTCCACCATCCCTCTTCAGGTTCAAAGCCAGCTGTACATGTATATGCCTGGCCAAGCTGCAGTTCAATCACATCCGGGACAGCAACGCCGGTGGGCAAAACATCTTCGCGGAAGGTGACAGAGGCCGTTGTGCTTGAAGATACATCGCCAAAGCTGGCCGTTACCAGGAATTCCGCTGTGCAGGGCTGAGAAGGCTTGCGGTCCGTTGTCACATATCCGCTGTAGAGGTCCTCATAAAAATGGACATCAATATCAAAGGGAAGACCGGACAGGGGCTCAACGGTGAAGACAGGCACGCTCCCGTAACGCTTGCGGAGCAGCTCAGCATTGGAGAGGCTGAAAGAGAAGAGCCATCCGTCTGCGGATAAATGGTCATCATTTTCGGGAACCACCGCGTAACTGCAGGGTGCTATCTCGTCAAATTCCGGCGTGACTTGAGGGAGGTTCCCGTTTTCATCCAGGACAATGACTTCGACTAGGTCCCTGTACTGGATGCCGTTAAAGACAGGACCGGCCCAACCCAGATAGAAACCGGGTTTTTGAGGGATAAGGGTGACGGGGACCGCGTTAGGCGCGACGTTTTCCCGGTCGACCTCATAGGTAAAGGCGTCCCCGAAAGCTTCAGGGCTCATATCAAAGAGGATGTCAGGATCTGCAGCCTGCTCCCACCAGCCTTCGGAAGGCGTGAAGGAAACGGTGATCTGTGAAGTCTGTCCCATCTGGAGCTCAATGGGATCGGGAAGCGTGCTGCCGGTGGGCATGGCATCCTCGGTGAAAGTGATGGCACATGTCTTCCGGTATACAGTATTTCCAAGCGTACAGCGAATCTCATAGACTGAAACGCTGCTTTCCTTGGGCTGGTTCTCATAGGGGATTGTGGCTGTTCCATACGTATGATCGTCTGAGACGGACAATTCAGGGTTCAGCTCAGGGCCGGAGATATGGCGGAGGGAATATTCAGGCGTATCCTGGCTGTTCTCAGGATCATAGTTTTCCAGATGGAAGGAGAATTCTGCTCCGGTGGGCCTGAGATGCTCTGTGACTTCGGGAAGGATGACGACTGTCCTGTCCTCAGCCTGCAGACGGGGCAGGTCAAGGTTTTCCATATAGTCTTTGTCTGACAGGGTCAGCTCATCCTCGGAAAAGAGCATGAGGGTTTCATAATCATAGCCGTACAGGGTAGCGTTGCCGTTAGGGGTGAGAATATAACCACTGCTCAAGGTACCGGAATCGTAGCCTGCGAGAAACAGCTGGTCCGGATAGCCGACCGTGCCGATATCCGAGTTGGTGATGTCCACAAGATAGCGGAGGTTATCATCCATGGTGACAACATTCCACATATGTGGACCTTCACCCGTGGCACCGATCATTGTTCCGGAGACGAGTATGGTGCTCACTGAGCTGCGGGAAAGGTCATTGAGGTATTTGAAGGCTTTGGCATAGCCCTCACAGACAACTTTGGTTGTGGGATCGTCATCAAAGACCCAGATCATCTGCCAGGGATCACCATAGGGCATATCTGTGCTTTCTGCCGCCTCGTTGTTATAGCTTGCCAGCTCACAGATGGCGTTTTTATAGGCAAGGAGACGGTCATAGTCACTTTTGCCCTCGTTGGCAGCGGTGATGGCGCGGGCTTTTACAGCTGCCTGGGCCGCACTTTTGCCGTAGGTTGTGTTCATGACGGAGTTTTTGACTTTGATATCGGGATCGGGGTCATAGTCCACAGCATAGGCTTGCACCACATTCATGGTTATGGTAAGCATGCTGACATCGGGTTTAAAAGAGAGCACTTTGGTAGTCGCGCTTATTTTTTCTGAGGTTCCAATCGTATATCCCTTACCGGATTTGTCGAACCAGTACAGCTCATAGGGAGAGTCTGCGAGCAGGGCACGGACCACAGAGGCGATATCAAGCAAAGCTGTTGTTTTGGCTTTCATTGCACTGACGGCAGCAGAAGAGATGGCCTTATCGACAACGATAGGCGTCCCGAGCTCGGCCTCAGTAAAGGAGATCTGGGGAAAAATATCCCTGTAGTAGAATTCAAACTGAGTGGACTGCCGGTCACCTGCTGCAATTTCTGCAATGCCGGATTTCAGCAGATCATAGAGGGTTTTATTGACCCCGGTCAGCTTGTCGCCAAGAGGCATGGCAGAGCGGCTGGAGGACGTGCCCGGATAAAGGAGATTTTTCAGATAGCCCTTTGTCAGTGCATCGGTGGACGGACCGTCCATGGTACAGGCTTCTTCTGAAGAAAACACGTCTTCAAAGAGGACCAGATCCTCGGCGCAGGCAGAAGGGAACAGGGCGAACATGAATAATACCAGCAAAAGGGTTCCGGTGATCTGTTTCATTACTAAACCTCCAGACTTCTGACCCTTGTTGAACCACAGAAGCACCAGCCAGACAGAACTTCATGTCTGTCTGTGCATTTGCATTGTAACATATAAAAGTCCAATGCACAAAGGTGATGAGAAGAATGGCTTTTGGACAGCAAAGAATGCAGAAATATGATATGCCAGCATGAAATGACCATGCTGGCAGTGCAGTTAACTTAAGCATTCAGGGTATATGGAACGACATGGCAGGGCAGAGGATCAGGGTGCTTCCTGACGGATATAGGAAATCAGAATGACACCGTCTTCCCGGAGCAGGCTCCCGTCTTCCTGCAGGGCCCAGAGCGCGCCGTCAAACTGGATACCTTCCGGGGACGCGGTATATGTACCCTCTGTGACCAGACCTTGTTTGTCTTCGTACCGGTAGGTGCCGTCAGGGTGAAGATACAGGACATCCGCATAGCCAAGATCGGCGGCATCAAAGTCGAGACTTGAGACATAGACTCTGGAGGGGACCCATGTGCCGGCATAGTTCAGGGAAGGTTCAGCGGTGGGAGGAAGTGTGGCTTCAGCCGGAAGGTCCCTGGTATAAAAGATGGTCATGTCATCTGCAGGTGCGCTGAGCGAGCCGTCTTCCTGTTTGTCCAGCTGGACCATACCCAGGTCCAGACCGGTACCGGTGACGGTCCATCTTCCGCTGGCAAGGGTTTCCCCCGTTGCTGTGTCAGTGAGTGTGTACTGTCCTTCGGCACCAAGGTCAAGGGCCTGCGAGATGCCGGATTCCGCGGCTGAGCGGACTGATCCGCCGGACTGGACCGAGGTGGCGTACCAGGTACCGGTAAAGGGAAGGCCTTCTTCGCCGGGGGCGGCATCCGGTTCTTCCTGGCGTGCAAATACCATACGGATCCCATCCTCTGTGCCTGAAAGCGTACCGTCTTCCTGCACAGTGAATGGTGTGCCGTTTATATCAAGCTGCCCATTCCGGAGCATCCATGTACCGGCCACTTCTCCGGTCTCAGGGCTGCGGGTCACGCAAGTTCCGTCTTCGCAGAGAATGATCTCAATTTCCGTTCCAAGTTCAGAAGCTGCAAACATCGTATCGCCAAAGGCCACACCGGTCACGAGCCAGGTACCGCTGTAGAACGCCATGTCTTCACTGGGGAGAGCGGCGGTTTCGCTCTTGTGGGCAAATACCATACGGATACCGTCTTCTTCGCCCGAAAGGGTCCCATCTTCCTGCAACGTAAATGGCGTGCCGTCGATGTCAAGTACATTTCCCCTGGGTGACCAGGTCCCGGTGTGCTCTTCGCTTTCGGGATTGTGTATCAGGCACGTCCCGTCTTCATGCAGAATGATCTCGATTTCCATTCCCAGTTCAGAGGCGGCATAGGTGGTTTCCCCGAAGGTAACATGGGTCACGTACCAGGTGCCAATATAGGGTTCTCTGCCTGCGGGTGTCAGGTCGGCAGCGGCCCCGTGTTCAAAAACCAGGCGGATGCCTTCATCCTCGCCCGACAGGGTTCCGTCCTCCTGCAGGACAAATGGAGTCCCGGAAAGATCCAGGGTACCGTTTGCGATGGACCAGGTGCCGGTTTCATCATGCTCCGGCCCGTGAAGGGTAAAGGTCCCATCCGGGTCCAGCAGGAGCTCCATCTCCATGCCGAGATCAGAAGCGGCATATATGGTATCGCCGAGCCCGACCCGGACCAGGTGCCAGGAACCGGAATACGCTTGCCTGTCCTCATCGGACGTTCCGGACGGCACAGGGGACGCTTCTTCTACATGGATAAAGATCAGCTCTGTGTCCCCCAGGGATGTGGTGAGCGTACCGTCTTCATGGGGTTCGAATATCTTGCCCATGATGCTGACAGCGCCGTTCTTCACGGACCATGTTGACTGCTGGGTGTCCCCATCTGCCCCCAGAAGCAGGCAGGTGCCATCAGCGTGAAGGGTGATTTCCGTTTTCTGATCGGAATGATAGATCAGACCGCCTTTCCGGACCTGCGTGGCGCGCCAGGTCCCAACAAACGGCTCGCCTTCTTTGCCGGGGCCATTCTGTGCGGGGATACTGTCCTCATCCAGTCTGAGGAAGACCATCCCGATGCCGTCGCTTGAGGCAAGAAGGGAACCGTCTTCCTGGGGCTCCAAGCGTTCTCCCATAAGGTTCATGTTCCCGTCAGTCATAGACCAGACACCTTGGATTGACTCCCCGTCCGGATCAACCATCTGACATGTCCCGTCAGCGTAAAGGGTGAACGTGGCTTCCACGCCAAAATCAGATGCCGCATAGGTCGTATCACCGAGGATAACCTGGGCAACGTACCATGAGCCCAGGTAAGGCTCTCCTTCCGGTCCTGCAGGCTCTGCCTTCGCTGGCTCAGAGGTGGGTTCCGCCTGGGGCGGCAGATAGGGGTTCTGTTCATATTCTGTCAGAATGGCAGTAATATCAGGTGCTGAAACTTCATATGTGCAGTTCTCACGGAGAACCTCCGCTTTTGTGTCTGAGCCCCATACCAGAACCTGCCCGGCGCGGGCACAGTTCTCTTCGTCAGTGTCCGCCGGCACCTGCACGGTCAGTACAGGCGCAACCTGAGAGATGAAACCGTCCGGGGGAAGGGAAGAGAGGGAGGTAAACTGCAGGCAGACAAGACACAGGGACGGACAGCTGACAACCGGGACAGCTGTAAAAGTTTTGGGAGCACGGCTGAAATGAATGGACTCAAGGTCATTGCAGTATGAGAAGACGCCATAGTCCAGTTCCAGAGCGTTTACCACTGCTTCGCGGAGTGCACAGTGGGAAAAGGCAAAAGTTCCGATCCGGCTTACTGTATGCGGGTTCCAGAATGTTTCAAGGGAGCCTGCATGGTCGAAGGCATAGTTGTCGATGACATCGCAGCCGTTGGGGAAAATGACATGGTTCAATGACCTGCAGTAAGCAAACGTACTGCGGCCCGTCGTATCAAGGGGCGCATAGCAGATAAAGGTCGAAAGGTGCTGCAGATAGCTGAAGGCCCCGTCTTCAATCACTTGCACTGTTTCAGGAAGGACAAGGGAACGAAGATAGACATAAGATGTCCGGTTGGTGACCATGTCAGTATCCGTGTAGTCCCGGCACGCTTCGAATGCATTGCGGGCTATGCCGCGCACGGCCACGCCATCAATTTCACGGGGCACAACGACATCGGCGTCTGTACCGAGATAGCCACGTATCATGCCCGATTGGGGATCAAAATCAAAGACAGCTGCGTCGTCAGGGGCACAGGGCATAAGAATCAGGTTTTCTGCGTCGTACCATGGGAGCCCCATGGCTGTGCGGACGGCACGGACAGCATCCGGGTCAGCGTCGGGCAGGAAGGTGATGCCCTCCGGATGTTCCATCAGAGCAGGGCAGTTGACAAAGGCGTCATCAGGAACGATGCCAGCGTCGCAGAGCACTGTCACAGATTTCAGGGCATCGCAGCCGTCAAAGGCGCCATCCCCTATATATTTCACGCTTGCGGGCAAAACGAGTTCTTCCAGATTTTTACAGTTGCGGAAAGCGCCTTCCCCGATCTCTTCGATGGAATAGAACAGGTCGACTGCCACGATGGACGAATCAGCGAAGGCTTCCTTGCCGATTTTCGTCATGTCGAAGGAATGGGTGACCCTGAAAAGCTTCAGGGTCTGATTGCCTTTGAACACGCCGTCTCCAAGGCCTGCAACGGGTTTGGTGACACGCTCCTCCCCGGAATTGTCCCAGACATTGTAGTGAAGCATGAGGGCCTCCTGATCGCTCTGATAGGAGGTGAGGTAGAACATGTCATCATCGCCTAAGGTGTACAGGTAGTCCCCGCTTACATAATCGACGTCCGGAGGATTGTTCAGCCAGACATGGCAGCCGGGCGCCTGCGGGTTCAGGAAGGCTTCAAAAGTACGCAGTGTTTCAAGGGAGGCATCCCAGGGAAGGTCCAGATCTTCAAAAGATGAAGTGTTCACAAAAGCATCCTCAGCAAAATCCCTCATTTCATAGACAGGAAGGGAGAGATAGTGCAGGAAAGAGTCTGCAAAGGCACGGCGGCCGATATGTTCAATGGTGGAAGGCAGATAGACATCGACATAGCTCATGCCCGTGAAAGCCTCCTCACCAATGCTGGTGAGCCCTTCAGGCAGAATAAGGTCCGAACTGAGAGAATTGGCCCATCTGAAGGCAAGGTCGCCAATGGACTTCAGGTTCCTGCTCCAGTCAAAGGAACTGCCGTGGAAACCGTTGTTGAAAGCCCCGTCATCAATCAGTGTGACTGTGTCCGGACAGTCGACGTGCACAAGGAAACGGGCATCAGCAAAGGCTTCTTTGCCGATGGATTCAAGGCCTTCCGGGAGAAGGATCACACTCAGGAAATTGTCCTTGCGGAAAACGCCTTCGCCAATGTGCCGTACCTGGGTCCCGCCTATGGTCCGGGGAAGCGTAACAATGGCTTCCGAACCATGGTAGCCGGTCACGGTCCCTGTGGATGCGTCAAAATCGAAAACGTTTTCGTCCGTAAGAAAAGCGTGCCGGACAGCATTTTTTCCGGAAGGCTGGATGCTGGCGCTTTCCGGCAGGCACTGACGGTACGCGTCAACACAGTCATCCGGAACATAAAAGACAGTGGAGTCGGGGATGTTTGAAAAGCTGAGCTCACCAATAAAAGGCGCTTCCCCCAGAAAGGTCACTGATTCGAGGGCGTCAAGGAAGTTGAAGCAGTTATTCCCGATGTAACTGACGGACGATGGAACAATTACTTCTTTGAGTGCGTAAAGTCCCTGGATGTTGCCCAGACCGATGTAGCGCAAAGTCTCCGGCAGATGAAGGGCTGTCAGGCTGCGCATATAGGCAAGGGCACCGTCCCGCAGGGCCTCAATGCCCTCGGACAGGGTGAGTTCTGTCACGTCATCGTTATTGTAAAAGAGAGTAAGAGCCAGTGCCTTAACTTTCTGACCGTCCCATTCGGCCGGGACGGTGATGGCACCGCCGGGGCCGGAATATTTTGTGACAGCATATGTTTCAGCATTGTACCGGTAAGTTTCGCTCTCGCCTGCGGCTAAGGAGACAAAAAGCAGGAGAAGAAGGGCAAGCATACAGATGCGTTTCATGTGTTTTCCCCCTTGGCATACGTTTTGTCATGTTTTGTTCTGTCTTCATTATACCACTCTGCCTCCGTGATCTGTCAATTCCAGAGACGGGCAGGAATGAAAAACGGGTCATGCAGGGAAAGCGCGGGGAATGCCGAAAAGAAACAGGAAGGAGGGATCAGCGATGGATGCTTTTACAGAAAAGGTCGCTCAGGCCAGACGGCACGTATCACAGGGGCTGCGTATGATAGATGCTGAAGATTTTCTATGTCTTGCTTCCCACCGGTACGTTGCTTTCGATCTGGAGACAACAGGGCTGAGCCCCAAGTACAGCGGGATCACGGAAATCGGCGCGATCCGTGTGGTGCACGGGAAGCGCACGGAAGTTTTCCAGCAGCTGGTCAATCCCGGCATGCCCATTCCCTATGAGGTACAGCAGCTTACCCATATCACGGATGATATGGTCAGTGATGAGCCGGATATCAGGACCGTGCTCCCCAGATTTCTGGAATTTATCGGTGATGACCCCTTTGTGGCCCATAACGCGACCTTTGATGTCGGTTTTCTGCAATCTGCATGTACAAGGATCCAAAGAAAGCTGCCGGACCGTGCTGCGGATTCACTGGAAGTGGCAAGGCGGTACTGGCCGGGCATGCGGAGCCATAAACTGGGCAATATGGCAGAAGCAATAGGTTTTGACCTTCGCGGCGCACACAGGTCCCTTGCGGATACGGAAGCCCTTGTCGCCCTTGTCAATACGGCTGTTTCCAGGAACAGGCTGCAGATCCGGAAAAACCATCTGTACCTTCCGGGCATGGAGCTTGAAGACGCACCGAACCCGGCTCTCCCGGGATGTATGGCGGTATCTCTGGCTGTGTATGATATGGAAGCAGACGGGAAGTTTGCGGAGGACATGACATGGATGAAGGATGTTCCCTGCAAAGCGGTCCGGCAGTTTCCGGGGATCACGAATCTGTATGAACTGATTGCTGTGGTACGCAAAGCTTATACCGGAGAAACCTGCAGGGGAAAGTTTGACCTCTCGGTACCTGAGAAGGGCCAGGATGACGTGACGGCGAGGATCGTGGCAGATATGTGCGGGCTGGACATCCTGGACACAGGGTTTGAAGAGGGGGGCTATTTTGTCAGCGGATACCAGGGAAGGTGCGTGGACCTGACCGGCAGGACAAAGACAGAGATGGGGGTCAGCGCGGACTGCTGCAAAGATGACGTGTCCTACGGCAGGTACAGGCAGCTCCAGCGGAATATGATCAGCGTCCTCTCCCGGTGGTAAGCACAGCTGTGCGGCCGGATGGAAAGCAGATGCCTGTTTTGGACATATTTTCATTTATGGCCAAAATTTCATAAGAAGTTCACACACAGTGTGGTATCATATTGCATGTGCCAATACAGGACAAAGGACGGATACGCAATGGATAAAATCAAAGTGTTTCTCAGACAGCTGTGGTTCCGCTTCCGTGGGCGCATGATGCGGTTTATGCAGGGGAGACGGGGAGCGGATGAGCTGGGTCTTGCCTGCCTGCTTGCAGGTGCTGTTTTTGTCATGCTTGGAAGTCTGTTCGGCTCAGGTCTGATGTATTTTCTGGGTTTTGCTTTTGAAATCTATGCGCTTTTCAGAATGCTTTCCAGACAGGTGCTCAAAAGGGCACAGGAAAATACAGCCTTTCTGACATGGTACCGGACCCGGAAGAGAGACACGAAAGCATTTTTCCTGAGACTGAAGCTGCGCAAGCAGTACAAATATTTCCGCTGTCCGGGCTGCAGGAGCCTGATGCGGCTGAGCCGGGGCCGCGGAGAGGTGGAAATGACGTGCCCCAAGTGTCATACGGTATTCAAACAGAAAGCATAGGAAGAATGGATCAGATATAAAGAAGCTTCAGAAAGCGGAACGGGTCTGCGTTCTGAAGCTTCTTTGATTTTCCAGTAAAGACGGGTTCCTGGTCGGCGGGGACGGGACTGCTCTGGCAAGGAAAACGTTTCCTGATGCCTGTCAGCTGTTGGCCGGGTCTTCGTCAGTGTTCATTGCTTCCAGGGAAGGTGTTGCTTCTTCGTATGACGATGTCTGGAGTGCTCCAATGCTGGCTTCCATGGCGTTTCCATACTGGAATTCCTGATCAAGATATTCGATCACAGAACGCAGCCGGGTGCGGAGCGCATGGCTTGCAGAGTCGGCAACATGCATGAGTTCATCATCTGTAGAGGCAGGTGTCCAGGAGTAAGCTCTTGCGTGGTATTCGCGGATATGACAGACGACCTGGCGGATTTCATCCTGCGTGAGGGAACGCAGCCGGTTGGCATTGGAGATTTCATGGATCATGCTTAGCATGGGCTCCTGATTGTCGGGAAAAAGCTCATTCAGGTTCCTGATGTCATGTTTTGCATCTATGACCTCATCCACATAGCTGTCCGTGAAAGCGAACATGGTAAAGGTATTGATGAGACTTGGCGGCGGATTGATGAACTTAGCCATGTTGCGGTAAAAGTTGATTCTGGCTTTTTTGCCAAGACGCCCCATGAGCTCGGCTTCATCAAAAAGTATCACCCAGCCTGCATAGCCCATAACCTGGAAGACTTTGCTGAGGAAAGCGATATAGTCAAAGGTGTGAAGGGTCTTAGCGAAGGGCGTATTGAACTTGGCGGTCTGCTTGAACTCAGCTCTGTACATTTTTTTGACATCGGCATTGGAAACAAAATTGCCTTCAAAATCTGAACGCAGGGAAAACTGGAAATCATCATTGTTTTGGGCGCTCAGATAGGTGCGGAGCGTATAAAAGAGCTTATCTGATTCCAGTTCCTTGAGGGCGAAGACCTGCAGCTGGTTGGAAGGGTCGGAATTCAGGGAAAGATTGCTGAACAGCTCGAAGAACCCGGGCTGTTCACGTCCGGGGAGATAGGTCTGGCTGACCAGGGCAGGATACATCGTGTGCATTTTGTCCATAGGGTTTTCCAGACTCAGGGGAAGTAAGGAAACCACCATATTGTTCTCATAAGCCATAGAGAGGACCGTGTTGAGAAGATGGGTCTTGCCCTCACCGTATCGTCCGCGGATCACCATGCCGGAAGAGACGTGCTGTTCCCTGACTTCATTAAGCTGGGTCTGAATGCGTTCAAGGAGAGCCGGCCTTGCCTGGGCAAAACACTGTCCAACCGTGCGTGAAGGAACACCTGAACGCAGGGCCTCTATAATGTGCCGGGCTTCAAGATCATACATTGCTTTCATTCCCCTCCTCAGAGAGCATGTCCACAGGCCCGGGATTCTTTTCTGCGAGCCCAAGAGAAAGACGAAGCGCCTGCCTGACCAGACCGACAGGACCGTAGGCCTGCTCAGCAATGAGCGCCTCAGCCTCTTCGCTGGTGATGGTCCGTGGCCAGACGTCCGGGAGATTTTTGGGAATCAGAGCGGCCAGACCGTTACGGCGCCATACGGCTTCCGGCGAGACGTCCGGGAAGCAGGCGAGCAGGTCAGGAAGGGCGCAGGACAGGCGTGAGGTGATTTCAATAAGGGCCTGGGGTGTATAAATCTGTCTGGCCAGTCTGTCTAGGTTGGCAATGTCCTGGAAACGGTTAAAACGTTCTGACACAATCTCGTTCTGGATGCGCATCCACAGGGCCCCATAGGAAGGGAGCCCGAGTTTTTCATTGTGCAGCAGTTCACTGTTGAATGCATAGATAAAGAAAACATGATGCAGCGTGTCGATGTCATCCACAAGCTGCCGGATGCTCTCATAGGTGTCATTGCGTTTTTTGGGCGTATACTTCATTTCGTCCAGTCCGGAGAGGTTCATGACTGTTTCCAGATGATCAATGGTGACAAAAATGCCGGGATAGCCGGCCATGTTCAGCAAAACAGCCAGTGAACGCAGGAGGTGCCGGGCGTTGAATTTGTTGATGCGGTAGGGGGCCAGGCCAACTGCTTTGATTGTGGTTAATTTCTGGGAGCTTTCACCGTGCATCCAGTCCATGAGGACGCTGAGTGTGGCATCGTCAAGCTTGGGGTGCCCAAGGGCATTGCCCACAAGCAGTGAACAGCACATACCGAAATTACTGTCCATAAGCGGATGGTTAAGAAAATTGGAGCGCAGGGCACCACGGATATCATTGCGCATAATGACGTCCAGTTCTCTTTTGTTGACCAGAAAATCGGTGTAGGAGAGGTCCGAAGGCTTGTCAGTAAGATCTACTCCAAGCGTACGGAGAATATTTGCTGCCATGGTGTCAAAGACGGAGGGCAAGTCCACGTGACGGAGGATTTCCAGGTAGACAGTCCGGAAATTGTCGAGCATAAAGTCTCTTGCAGAAAGGTTAACGGTGATATATCCCATTTTCTGGGCTTTGTACGAAAGAAGGTCCAGAAGATGGGTCTTCCCTGAACCTGAACGGCCTGTTACAAATTTGATCTTGCTGCCGCCATTTCTGATATATTCTTCGAGGTAATATTTGGACCAGAAATCTGCAAGAAAATCGACGCCTACCGACATATCCCGGGTGATCAGGTTAGGACCGGCTGATTCACTGAGCAGGATCTGTCTGAGAGCATGCTGCAGCTCATCTTCTTTGAGATCAAGCCATGCAAGGTTCTCCATGGAAATATCCTCCGTTATTCAAATCATGAGATGAGGGGAAAAGAAACCTGTCTCCCGGGCCTTTCCGGGAGACAAGAAAGAAAATTATTGCTTGTCGGAACTGAAGGAGATGGTGCTGAGCATCTCTTCATTGCCGTTGCTGTTCAGAACACGGACTCCGTTCTTTGCTGCATCACGCCCGCCGGAGATATCCATAGAACGTCCGTCAGGGAGAAGGGTATAGTGGGCGTTGTAGAGCCGTGCGACATCATAGGCAAAGCTGAGGTTGTCGTATTCCTTGCGGGCCCTTGAGGTAGGGGCGAGATACTTATAGAGGACTTTAAGGCTGATGGGCGTCCCGGCAGGCTTTCCGGCAACAGCGATAGCTGTATCATAAGCCGCAGCGAATTCCTTGGCAATGGTGGCGCCGTTGAAAGATGCTTTATTCAGCTTTTCAATGCCTTCCTTGATGGTCTTGACAAGGAAAGCAGGACGGATCGAGGCGAACTTTTTGCGATTGAACGTAACCTCCTGGCGGTCCGCAGCAATCTTTACAGAATAGGGGAACATTTCATAGACGCCATTATCGGTGTTTTTTACATCAATACCAGACCGCTGGCATTCTTCCACAAGCTGCTTTTCATAATCGCTGCTGGAGAAATATGCGGCGACGTCGAAAGCTTCAGAGGCCTGTTTGAGGGCCTGTGTAGCGCTGGAGATCGTGTCATTGAGTCCTTCCAGAATGCTGATCTGTTTTTTCAGGTCTGTGACATTGCCGGTTTCTATGGCTTTCAGAGCTGCTTTGCTGGCAGAGTCTGCTTTGCCGGTAGCATCCTTGACGGCTTTTTTCAGCGGAGCAAGTTCAGTGTATAAATCTTCATAATTCATAGGGGTTTTCTCCTTATTTGAAAAATCAGATAATGGGATATGATATGAAAAGTCGTGCTCAAGTATATATCAGAAAATGCATTATTTCAATCTGATGTGTGCTTTACAGTCTAATCATGGTAAAATCTGAAGGAATCAAAAAAGTGGGAAGTGAGCAATCTGGAGCTGTACAGGTGGCAGAGAGAGTGTCTGGATGCATGGGAAAAACATGCGTTCCATGGGATTGTCCATGTGATCACAGGCGCGGGGAAAACCATGTGCGCCATGACAGGAATCAGGGTACTGGAAGACAGACTGAAGACCGGACATCCGGAAACAGCACTTCGCGTCCGCATTGTCACGCCAACCATTGCGATCGCACGGCAGTGGGTGCAGAGCCTCAGACGTTTTTATGAAAAGGAGATACGTGCAGACGAAAGGACAATTGGTCTCTATTATGGCGCGGAAAAGGATGATCCGGACTGCTTTTGTATGGTGTATGTTGTCAATTCGGCACGGCACGCGCTGTCCGCCCATGTCAATATGGACATGCAGAATGGGCGGCATACTTTTCTGATTGCGGATGAATGCCATCACTATACGGGTGACGAGAACAAAAAAATCTTTGATTTTCAGTACAGCCGCTTTTTTGATCCGTCCCGCTATGCTTCCATGGGGCTTTCTGCTACGCCCCAATGTGCCCGGTACGATCAGGTGCTTGTACCAGCGCTGGGCAGTGAAATCTACTGGTACGGACTGAGGGAAGCAGTTTTTGAAGGGCAGGTGAGCCCTTTCCTGATCTATCAGATTGCAGTCTCCTTTACCGGTGAAGAAGTTTTACAATACAGCGAACTGTCCGACACACTGGCCTATTTGCATGGACAGCTGCTCAATGCCTTTCCGGCACTGGCTTCTTCCGGCGGCGGGAGCTTTTTCATGCGTATTCTGGAACTGGCCAAAAAACTGGATGACCCGCAATCCCTGCCGCAAAAATATCTCAATGTGATCTATCTCCGGCGGAGTCTTGTCACCAATGCAAGAAATCGCATGCTCTGTGCAGCATCCCTGATCCGCCGTCTTCCGCGGACAGAGCGCATCATCCTGTTTTGTGAAAAAATTTCGCAGACCGACAGGATCGCAGCATATATGCAGACCCTGTTCCCTCATGATGTAGCCAAGTACCATTCTCAGATGCTGCCGGAGCAGCGAAGACGTGCGCTCAGGGATTTTAAAGATGGCATGGTCCGCATCCTGGCCACATGCAAGGCGCTTGATGAAGGTGTGAATGTTCCCGATGCTTCGATCGGGATCGTCATTTCATCGACCATGACGAACCGTCAGCGCATCCAGCGCCTTGGACGCGTGCTCAGACGTTCTGAGGGCAAGACGTATGCAGCGCTTTATTATCTGTATATTAACGGCAATGTGGACGAGGCCAGGTATCTGCCGGATGAAGATGATCCGCACCCTATGGTCGATATGCAGTACCTTGCCCAGGAGGATGCTTATGACTGTGAAATCTACACCCTTCTTGCCAGGCGTGTTATTCATGATGCACGTCAGAAAGGGATTGAGGAAAGTACGATCTGGGAATTCCGCAGACGTGTGGAGCAGGGGGTGGTCCTTCCTGACTGGATGAACAGACCGGAGGTACTCGCACAGGAACTGGCCCGCGTACCCATGGATGATGTGAGCAGGAGAAACAGTCTCATTGCAATGAAACGCATTGCTCAGGAACGGGTCAGATATGAACGCGCTGGAAGCACATGGGACATTTCAGGATCAGATACTGAGGAGAATGCAGATTTTCCCTGTGTGAAAGAAATATGCCGGGAGGAACCGGATGAGGCATACCAGGAACCGAAAGATCAGGAAAAACCCAGTGAGGACGAGTTAAGGGAATATATCGAGTGGTACACATCAGGCCACGACAGCCCATAAAGAAAAACAGAAGCAGTGCATACTGCTTCTGTTTTCTTAAGCTTGAGCTGCTTTTATTCTGCGCTTCCGGATTCCTCTGCTGTTTCTTCAGCAGGTGTCTCCTGAGGCAGTGCGAGCAGACGGGTTGTTTCGCGCGACATGGGGAGGAGCTCGTTAAAATCCGGAATCCGGCCAACGATATTATCGCACAGCCAGTTCATCTGCATGAGCTCTTCAGGGTTGAACCAGGTACTGTGATCCGCACGCAGATTGCCTGCCTGGTCATAAACTATGCTGTTGAAAGGCTGAATGGTTTCGTTGACAAGCCCTTCCTTGAGAATGCTGGCGAGCTGACGGACGCCTTCGGGGACGGCATCAGAAAGCTCCACATCAATGACGCCGCTGGACATGCCCCACCAGTAGTTGACGGCGTTGCCGCGGGGCGCGGCGCTGTCCCAGGCGCCTGCAAGAATGGAACGGATCATCTGTTCGTAGGTCTGGCCCCAGTTCCATACGTCAGAGGCGATGGGCGTCATAGACCCGTCGTCTTCCATGATGGAGGTTGACCAGCCGGGTGCCACGTTGGAAGGTGTGGAGGCGGCCACAGGGTGGCCGGAAATGATCCGTGCACCGGCAGAGCGGAGCTTTTCCGCGGGGTTCCCCTCAAGGCAGGACCATTCAAGGAGTACTTTGGCGTTCGGGTTGGTCATGCGTACGCCGAGGGCAAAGGCATTGACTGAAGCCGGTACACCGAGAATAGGATATCTGGCAATATACCCTACAGGGTTTGAGCCGCACAGTGCCCCGGCAACAGCACCGGAGATGAATTTGGCTTCATGGATGCGGCTGTAGTATGTGCGGACGCCGACATACGGAACAGAAAGAGCGCATACCAGGACTTTGACATTGGGGTGCATGGCTGCACACTGACGTGCGCTGGCCAGAAGCGTAGGTGCTGTGGCAATCAGGACATGGGCGCCGTCCTCGGTGACTGCACGCTCCATGAGGACCTCAGCACTTGTACCATTGACAAAGTACGACTTGACTCTGACCTGGTTCCCCAGTGCTTCTTCGAGATGCTTGCGTCCTTCGTCATGACCGCGTGTCCACACGCTTGTCTCAGGCGTATTGACGTTGATAAAAGCCACATTGAGAGTAGGCCTGGAGATCCCGTCGAGAATGCTCCGGACGAGACTCTTGCCGGGAATCTCAGGTTCAGTTGAAACTGTGGCATTATCCACGGTATCCTCTTCAGCGGCAAACTTGAGGTCAGGCATAAGGGCAGCGAGACGCTTGCGCAGATCGCTGACCCCCAGGTCCTTGAGCTGATCGTAGGAATACAGATCAAGGCAGGAGAGGAGAACTTCACTCAGGGAATGGTCCTTGACGTGCTGGAGCATCTCAGGGGTGCAGGCTTCCCGCAGGACCCAGTAGAAAGACATAAAATCGGAACGTTCGCTGTCGGTCCAGACATGGTCGGCTTCAAAGCCGAGCGCGGATTCGATTTTTCTGATACATCCCGGATGTGTGAACTGCAGGACATAGATGCCTGAACGTTTGAAGAAAGGAAGGAACTCATAATAAGCCTGGACCGCGGGATCCTCTGACCAGACCGGGAAGATCCTTGTGACCTTGGCCTGAATGGAAGGAGAGTCATAGGAACGCAGCACAGAGACACGTTTATGGCCTTCCTGAACATAGAAACGTCCCATATACTCAAAGCAGGAAATGGGATCGGTAATTCCCTTTGATCCCAGATGGGCCTCACACAGGTTCACCCATTTTGTGGCGAATTCTGTGGTCTCACCCAAAAGGGGCATAAAGTTGCCGGCAAAGGCAGCTTTGCGGCCGTCTGCAAGTGTGCCGACAATGGCATCCGCCGGGATTTCAAGCACACCCAGATCCTGGCGGGCTGCGGAACGGGATTCAGGATAGATGTTTTCCAGTACCTGAGGATAGGGGAACTGTCCCTGGCTGACATGCTCATGGTAATATTTTTGTCCGCGACGCAGAGCTTCGCGGTAATGATCAATTGCTTCAGATCTGCTCATAATATACCTCCTGAATGAACAGAATGGATCGTGCGGTGCTCCGCACAGCGCCATTATATGCAAATCAGCAGACAAGACAATAGACGAACCTGCTTTTACGGTGACCAAAGACGCCAAGTACAGTGTTTTTTCGCGGAAAGTTGTCGGATATGGTAAAGACCAATCATCAGGAGACGAACAAAATCAGAAAAATTTTCTGCTTTGAACGTCTTCTGAAAGCAGACAGGTCAGAAAAATGTCAGGATTAAGACGGAAAGACAGAGGCTTCCATTGTGATCAGGGGACGTGTCAGACTGCATCAGATTATAATACATGTATGTCCTTCAGATGAGCTGTGGTTTCACCTGCAGCTGACATATTCCTCAGATACAGAAAAACAGATTCAGTTTCAAGGTTCATTTAAGATTTCTTTTGTACAATCCAGACTGCCGGAGGGAAGACCGCAGACGGGAAGACATTTCAGAAAGCGGACCGGGAAAGAAAAGAGGTATTCCTATGAAAAAGTTGGTTTCAATTCTTCTTGTATGCACCATGATGTTTGCAGCAGTGTCGGCGTTTGCAGAAAGTGGCCAGACAGGTACGCCACCGGAACCCCCATCTTCTGGCGCTCCGGGAGGGGAACCGCCTGAAGGCGGTATGCCGGGAAACATGCCGGGAGGGGAACCGCCTGAGGGAGGCATGCCGGGAAACATGCCGGGAGGGGAACCGCCTGAGGGAGGCATGCCGGGAAACATGCCGGGAGGGGAACCGCCTGAGGGAGGCATGCCAGGAAACATGCCGGGAGGAAAACCGCCTGAAGGCGGTATGCCAGGCGGCAATCGTTCAAGCTTTACCTACAGTGCCGCAACTGAGGTCACCTCCGGAACCAGCCAGACAGACGGAACTTACACTAGCCAGACGGCAGATGAAAGCGCACTGATGATCAATACTGATGAAGAAGTGACCATCATCAACCCGTCTGTGAGCAAGACAGGCGATTCGGATGGCGGCGATAACTGCAGTTTCTACGGTCTGAACGCGGCCCTTCTTGTCAAAGGCGGTTCAGTGACGACAATAGCCGGTGGGAGCATCGTCAGTGAGGCTTCCGGGGCAAACGGCGTTTTCTGCTATGGTGGCAACGGTGGTTCTAATGGTGCGGATGGTGATGGCACAACCGTATATATCAAAGATACGGCCATCACAACAAAGGGCAATGGATCTGGCGGCATTATGACCACGGGGGGCGGTGTGACTTATGCAAGTAACCTTACCGTGACCACCGGAGGAGGTTCATCTGCACCCATCCGCACCGACCGCGGCGGCGGAAAAGTGATCGCAGACGGGGGCACATATATTTCCAATGGACTGGGTTCCCCGGTGATCTACTCTACGGCAGATATTGAGGTCAGCAACGCGACCCTTGTCTCCAATCTTTCCGAAGGGGTCTGCATTGAAGGGAAGAATTCCATTACGCTTGTGAACTGTGACATGATGGCGAACAACACCCAATGCAATGGAAATGCCACCTTCCTGGATACGATTATGATCTATCAGTCGATGTCCGGGGATGCGGACAGCGGCACATCAGCTTTTACCATGACAGGCGGGTCGCTGAAAAGCCTGAGCGGCCATATGTTCCATGTGACCAATACGCATGCGGTTATAACGCTTTCAGACGTGACACTGATCAACGAGGGGAGCGATGTCCTGCTTTCTGTGTGTGATGACGGCTGGAAGGGCGCGGGCAATACAGCGGAACTTGTGGCTGACGCACAGCAGCTTGCAGGCACTGTCCTTGTAGGGGACAATGCAGAATTTTCCCTGACACTCAGAAACGGTTCTTCTTTTGAAGGGACCTTCAGCGGTGAAATTGTCAACAGCAAGGGAACAGCGGTTTCCACGGAACTGGGAACGGTATCGGTAACCATTGAGGAAGGCAGCACATGGACGCTCACGGCGGACACGAATATTACAGCATTTTCAGGTGATGCGTCACTCGTGCAGGGCAATGGCTATACACTGTACGTCAACGGGACGCCCCTTGAAGGAATCAGCTGAGTCGCATCACGTGGCATGCGGCACATCATAAAATATCCAGATTCGGACCTGTCCAATCTGTTCATATACATGGTGCCCTGTCCGGGCTGCAGCGCCATACGCTGTCCCCGGGCAGGGCACTGTTTCCGGTTTGGCAAAGTGCGGCGAGACATGCCCCGTCTTCCTGCTTGTTTCCCGGAAAAAAGGGCTGCAAGCCCTGCTGCCGCGAAGACCCTCCCGGAGAGGGAAAAAGGTTCCCTGTTCAGCTTTCTGATACGAGGCGGCCGACCACTTCGCCCAACCGTTCCGCCTCCCCGGGTTTCACCGGGAGCCGTTTGTAAAGATAGGTGGATTCAAGGGCGGCATAGGCTCCGCGTGCGATGTCATCCAGCGTCGGAAGATAACCCAGAAGCTCCTCTGCGCAGCCGAGCACCATGGCATCCTGAGCATTGATGCGGCCACGGATGATACGCCCTATGGCGCCAAAGCCTTCGAATGGGAGCGCAATGATGAGATTCCCGCCCAGGAACAGGTAGGGGATGGAGATGGGCTCTTCAAAGCGCAGCTGGTCATATTTGGCAAGCATCTCTGTTTCCCAGATGCGTGCAACTCGCGCGGCCCCATCCTGTGGATGGCCCGCACTGAGGACGGCGCGGTCTGCACTTTTGCGGATGTCTTCACGGCTCACTTCACTCAGATGGAGCGTAAAGGGAATCCAGCCGGCGCACAGGGTGAGAGGAAGGACGCGGAGGTTCTTCCCGGCCTGTTCCACTATGGCTCTGCCGAGGCGCTGTCTGTAAAAATCCCCATCTCTGGTTTCATCCCTGACGGGGTCGACGTCCCCGCACAGTCCATTGAGGAAAATCCCATGGTAACCGAGAGATTCAAGGCCATGGACCACCACGCCGGGATAGTCCGCGGACACATAGCGTGCCCGGCCCGAACAAACCGGGTGACAGCCAAGGGAGACGAGGGCGATGGGCTTCCCTCCTGAGCGGGAGAGGAAGAGGCTGCGGACACTGCGGTCAAGAAAGCCGTCCGGGTCTGAACGGTTATAAATGAGACCGTCCGCCACTTCGCCCATGCCGCTTGTGAGCTGCGTCACTTCACTCCTGTCGATCATAGCGGCCCGGCAGGCTTTGAGAATGATGGAAGGGACCCGGGCAACGCAATCAGGGTCCGTATACCCGCAACCTTCATGATAAATCATCGCGGGACCCGTGTGGGTGTGAATGCTGACCAGCATGAGATGGTCAGGGTCAAAACCCTCCTGGGCAAGGCCGTCCTTGACCTTTCTGACAATCTCCCGGCTCAGCCCGAGCAGATCACAGGAGACAATGAGGTAGCTGCCGGACCCGTCCTCCAGATAGAGGGCACGCGCAAACAGGGGGTCGTGGATCTCATCGGCACGCCTGTCAAGGTAATATCCGTACCCGCACAGTTCCGTGCCGACGGGGGGCGTAAGGTCTGAAGTGCCATAACCTGCAAGCATCAGATCACCCCCCTCAGAGAAAAGGAACCCGTGACCTGTAGGTGTGGATCAGGTCCCTGTTGTATTCATCGCCGCCGTCCACGTTGCTGGAGATGAAATAATCGGGCGTCTGGCCGCTGTTGCTTGCGATTTCCTCTGCCCGGGCACAGATGGCCTGAAGAAGGGCAGCGCCTATCACAGTGGAGGTGGGGGAGACATATCTTCCGCTTTTTGTTTCCACAACTGCATCTCCCTTGATGCCCATATTGTCCAGAACAAGGTCGCATACCTCATAAAGGCGCTTTCCCTCCGGGTTCCTCGGGGTGACGGACCTGGAATGGCTGAGGCTGGTCAGACAGACTGTTGCCATGCCTTTTTCGCGGGCATAAAGCGCCATTTCCAGGGGAACGGTATTTCTGCCGGAATTGGAAATGAGGATCAGGATGTCCCCGGCACGCACCGGGTACCTGTCGAGCAGCTCCCTGCCGATGCCGCTGCGCCGTTCCCAGTCGCTTGAGGCGCTTGCGGAAACGTGGAGCATCAGCTTTTCATCCAGGATCGGACAGACTGCGGCAGGGCCGCCTGCGCGGTAGAAAATTTCCTGGGCGAGCAGGCATGCGTGCCCTGTGCCGAAGGTGTAGATCATGCCGCCGCTGCGAAGACAGTCCGCAAGCATACGGGCTGCTTTTTCAAGACACTCTTCCTGAGTGGAAAAAGCGCTTTCGAGCATATGAGTTACGCTTTCCTTATAGCGTGAGATGGCGTTTTCCATGATGTATTTCTCCTTTCCTCATGTCAGGCGGGAACGTTGGGAAACAGGCTCAGGCATCCGGGTAAAATGTATGGAGGCAGGACGAGAGACGGGTAAGGCAGTCATGATTCAGCTGGCCGCAGCGCTTCAGGCCCATCAGGGCGGCCCCTGTCTCTGGCGGAAACTCAGGAAAGCGGACGGAGAAGGGGCCCGAAAGAGCGTCCTTGAACGTATCGCAGTTTTCCTGGCACTGGCGGAACATGCTGCCGTAAAGAAAAACATCCCTGACGTCACTGAAGCGCTGCAGAAGTCCGTTTGCCTGTGCGGCAAGGGCGCGCATGTTCTTTCCGAGAATGCCGGCGGCGCCGTGGTCCCCCTCTCCTGAAAGTCCAATCACACAGCGGGCAAAACCTGCGATGCGGGAAGGACTGAAGGGCGAAGCGTAAATCTTCTGCATGAGCTCATCTGTGTCCCCGGCACCAAAGTAACTGAAAGCTTCTTTGAGGATGGGGGAATTTCTGTCATGAAGCAGGGCGTACCTCAGCGCGTCCCTTGCTATGCTGTAGCCGCTTCCCGGGTCGCCCAGAGCGAAACCCAGGCCGCCTGCTGTATGCTGCCTGCCCTGCCTGTCCAGAAGAAGGCACATGGAGCCCGTTCCTGCGATGACGGCAAGCCCCGGGTCCCCAAGGGTCCCACCCATCAGTGCAACCAGGGCGTCCGATTCCAGGACAATATCACCTGCTTCCCATTGCGGATGGGTATAGGCCAGGACCATATCGGGTCCCGCTGTCCGTTCCAGGGAAGAAAGGCCGGCGGTCAGGGAGGCAAAGCCTTTAGCGCCGCAGGCACCAAGAAGCGAATGGACGAGGCTGAAAAAGTTTTCTGAAGCCTGCTTTCTGCCTATGGTGTTTTCATTGAGCGGGCCGCCCCCGCACACGGCAAGGATCTGCCCGTCCGCGCCCACAGCAGTGCCCGTGGAGTGCGTCCCGCCGCCGTCGATGCCAATATGTATGCTTTGCATGCTGCACCTCACAGATAGTGGGAAGGTACGGTAAAGGTCTGGTAGAACTGCATGCCGCCCTTGCGGCCGGGAGGAAGGATCTTTTCGTCAAGCACAGGTATATGGCTGGTCTCCCCCTCAAGGAAAGCATCGATTTCTTCCTTGACATCAAGGAGGCGTGCCGAGGTTGCACCATAGCGCCGGCAGAGCAGCTCCCATCCCTGCACTTTGAAATCCCTTGTCCATAACACTTTGTGCAGCCGCCTGACTTCGTCCTCGAGCCCTGCTATGCCCGGAACCTGTGCGGCAAGGCTGCGCAGAGCAGGAAGGTCACGGACCCCGTAGGCGGTGCGGATCCCTGCCATGTATTCAGCTTTCTTTTTTGTGAGCAGAAGGATTTTTTCGGCATAGCGGCTTTCCGGGTCCTGCGGGGCGGTCTTCCTGATGGTCTGCAGGGCGTCCCCGAGCTGTCCGGCATAGGTGATTAAGTTCTCCGCCAGAGTTTTTTCCGGATGGGGCAGGAAAAAGAATGGATAGAGGAGGTCTCCCCAGACAAGTGCTTTTCCGATCCGGTTGTCCCCCGGGCCCGGGAAGAAAGCGGCCATGGCTTCATGGACGGGTTCCGGACGGCCGGAGATCCATTCGCCAACCTTTTTCCAGTGGGATGCCACGATTTCCCCTTTCCAGCAGGCTTCGCTGAAAAGAGCCAGACGGGAAAGCGCCAGGAACAGGTCTGTCTCATTGCCGTCATCTCCCCAGATGGTGGCAAGAACGCTCTGTGTGCCGTGGGCCAGACAGGCCTGAAGTGCCGGGACCATGGTTGCATCGGTCATGCGGAAATTGGGGAGAAAACCGTGCCAGGTATGGATGCCGCCGGCAAAGACGATGGGACGATCCATCCGGTCATGTCTTTCCAGCATGCGGTCAAAGTGGGCACGGGAATCATGTTCATAATCCCAGTAGCACAGGTCCACATCGGGAAGGGCACGGATGGCCCTTTCGGGAATCTCAGCGTCCGGGTCATAATAGTCTGTACTGGCACTTCCCAGACGGAAGAACATGTCGGACCAGAGCATGGGACGGAAACCGTATTTTTCACAGATGCGGACCACACGGTTCAGGTGGCGGGAGAGGAGACCGAACCTGTCAACAGGACCATGGAGCTGGTAATACCTGCCAAGTCCGACAGAGGCGGCTTCATCCATACCGATATGGATCCTTGAGGAAGGGAAGATTTCCCGCATCGTCCTGACTTCCGCTTCGATGAGATCATAGGCTTTTTCGTCATCGCAAAGGAGGACGGTCGGCTGGTCCCTGAGATGGATGCTGTCGTTCCATTGCAGGAAAGACCCCATATGGGCGAGCACCTGGATGCAGGGTACCAGTTCAACGCCCAGCTCCTGCGCATACGCGTTGATTTCCCTTAGCTCTTCATGGCTGTAGCGCCCCCTGAGATAGCCAAAATAGGGATAATCGTCCATGGTATAGGTGTCCTCGGTATAGATCATGAGAAGGTTCATGCCAAGGGCAGCCATATGGTCCACAAGACGGAAGACAGCCTCTTTTTTCAGCACGGCGCCTCTGGATACATCCACCAGAAGGCCCAGGTCCCGGAAGTGCCTGTGTTCTTCGCAGCTCCAGGATGCTTCCATGGGATTGTCCCTGGCGTGGCACAGCGCCATATAGATCCCGCGGCAGGCGGCACTGGGCGTATGGCACCTGAGATCAATATGGGTGCCGGTACGTCTGACCAGAAGGTCCTCCCCTTCCTGCAGCGTGACGGTCCAGGGACGGCACTCACCCGTGACGCGCAGCATGGTTTCCAGAATATGTTCCAGATGCAATGCGATCAACACCTTTTTGTTTTTTCATGAATACATGTTCTTCAAAAAGGGTGGGTTTCCTTCATGCCCAGGGGAATTATCGCCAAAGACGCCCGGGGCGGGTTTACGGTAAATGGGCATGGATATATAATGCCGGTAAAGGAGGGTCGGACGGATGATCACGGCAAATGAGATCAGGATTGATGAAGAGCAGCTCGTCGCACTGAGACGGGAGATCCATATGTACCCGGGGCTTGGCTGGGATGTGGGACAGACAGCAGATGTGGTGTGCCGCGAACTGGACGCAGCTGGGGTACCTTATGAGCGGGACCGGTACGGGCAGAACACTGTAGTGGCAATGATCGAGGGACAGAAATCGGGCCAGTTTACCATAGGGCTGCGGGCAGATATGGATGCCCTCCCCATCCAGGAAAAAGACAGGGGACAGCCGTATATCTCGCGCTGTGAGGGCAAAATGCATGCCTGCGGCCATGATGCGCATACGGCCATGATGATCATGACAGCCAGGGCGCTCTGGGAGATCCGTGACGAGCTTGCCTGCAGGGTGAAAATTCTTTTTCAGCCCTGCGAAGAATCCAGGCCCTCAGGGGCAAGGACGATGTGCGAACATGGCGTGATGAAAGATGTGGACTGCATTGTCATGTGCCATGTCAACTGCAATGACCCCTGCGGTTCGCCTTCCTGCTGCAGCGGGGTGACGAACGCAACGTCCACCCGGTTCCGGATCGTGACGCACGGGGACAGCGTCCATGTCGCATCGCCCCACCGGGGCAAGGATGCCCTGCTCATGGGGGTGCGCATCTATGAGGGGATCCAGACCATGCTCTCAAGGGAGACAGACCCCTTTGACCCGTGTGTCATTTCAGTGTGCACCATGCAGGCCGGGACTGGCATCAGCCGGAACGCGGACCTGTGCGAGATGACGGGCTCCATCCGCTGTTTCAAGGGGACAACGTTTGCATGGATCCGGACAAGAATGGAGCGTCTGTGCAGAAGTGTGTGCGAGGACCTGGGAGGGACCTGGGAGCTAGAGATTCCCGATGACCCGCTCCCGTGTGCTGTGAACCATGACGCCATGTATAAGGCTTTCCTGGCTTCCTCAGCCCTAGTCCTGGGCGAGGGGCGGGTGCTTCCGCTTCTCCCGTCCCCGGGCGGGGAGGATTTTGCCTATTATGAGCAGGAAAAGCCCGGTCTTCTCTTCGGACTTGGCTGCCGCAATGATGAGAAAGGGTTCAACCGGCCAGCGCATACCGCTGACTGGGACATTGACGAGCGGGCACTGTCCGTGGGTGTGAGGCTGTTTGTCCAGTTTGTCCTTACGAATATGCAGGGCATACCGGGACTGGAAGCATAAAGCAAAAGGCAGGAAAAGAGCGTTTCTCCGCTCTTTTCCTGCCTTTCTTTTTCTGTCCATCTGTGAAGGACATGCAAGAGACTTATTTTCTGCCGGGGACATCCGGTGTAAGATCGGCCGCCTGCATCTGTGCTTTGACACACAGTTCTGCAGCCTTGAAGGCGTGGGCCTGCGTCATGGCGTTTTCTGTGCGGTTGAGGCAGTCCAGGATTAGCTGGCCAAAGAAGGGGTAGCCTGTGACGCCTGTTGCGTCCACATATTTTTCGCCTTCGCCGTTGACCAGGAAGACGTGGTTGCCGGAGCATTCAGGAGCGGCAAGGTTGATATATTTGCGGATCTCAATAAAACCGTTGGTCCCCAGGATCAGCGTGCGCCCGTCGCCCCAGGTGCGCAGGCCGTCGGGTGTGAACCAGTCGACGCGGAAGTAGTTGGTTGTCCCGTTGCTCCCTGTGATGGTGCAGTCACCGAAATCATCCAGTTCAGGATGTGCGGCATTGTTGTAATTTGCGATGCGGCTGGAAACGACCTGTGCGTCTTCCTCGCCGGCGAAATACAGGTACTGTTCAATCTGGTGGCTCCCTATATCGCAGAGGATGCCGCCATAGTTCTCCTTGATAAAGAACCAGTCGGGTCTGGCGCTGAGCGAGACGCGGTGAGGACCGACACCCATGACCTGGACCACTTTGCCGATGAGCCCTTCCTGGACCATGTAGCCGGCGAGTATGGCGCCTTCCACGTGCAGTCGTTCAGAATAATAGACCATGTACTTCTTTCCGGTTTTGCGGACCATGGCCTTGGCCGCTTCAAGCTGGGCGAGGGTGGTCAGCGGGGCTTTGTCGGTGAAATAGTCTTTCCCGGCCTCCATGGCCCTCAGTCCCAGAGCACAGCGCTCACTGGTCACAGCCGCTCCGGCAATCAGGTGGGTCCCTTTGTCCTCAAGGGCCTCCTCTTCGCACCTGGCAGGTGTTGCCTGGGGAAAGGCTTTGAGGAAAGCTTCGACTTTTTTGGGGTCGGGGTCCCATACGTATTTGAGCGTGCCGCCGGCCTCGGTAAGGCCGTTGCACATACCATAAATGTGACCGTGGTCAAGCCGGACGGCGGAAAAAACGAATTCACCGGGGTTCACCACACGGCTGGGCTTGCCTTTGGGGGCGTAGTTCATGCCATCTGCTGTCTGCATACTGTCTTCACTCCTGCTTTCTTAAGATCATTTTTTATCAAAGCTGCCAAGGGTGATGTCACCGCTCTGGCCAAGTTCCATTTCAGACACCGTTTTCTCATAGAAATGCGGGACGTTGGCCCGCAGGCCGTCTGCCGTGTAGAAGGGGTCGTCCGCTGCGATGGGCAGTGTGACGGGGCACCTTGTGGAACCTGCTTTATAGACAGCGGTGATCAGCTCAAGTGTGCGCCTCCCGTCTTCGCCTGTGATGGCGGGAAGTTTGTCCTCCTCAATGGCGGAGAGCACATTGTCGATCTGGCCATCATGCCCTTCGTAGGGCAGAGGCGGCAGGCGGTCACAGAAAGACCGGATTTCCTCTTCAAGGCCTTCATTGCGCTCCGGGAACCCGTTGGGTTTGGATACAGAGGCAAAAACGGAGAAGGGGGATGAAATTTTGGCTTTCTCGCACTGGAACGTCAGGGTCTGCTCCTCGCCGTGATGGACCACAGAGGCGGTGAGGAGGGCAAGAGCCCCGGGATACTCCATAACCGACATGCTGAGATCTTCGACTTCGGCATTGTCATGGGCTGTGTTGGCCATAACAGAGGTGACGCGCTGCGGGAGGCCCATCATCCACCCGAGCATATCAATATGGTGGACCGCGTGGTTAAGGGTGCAGCCGCCCCCTTCTTTTTCCCAGGTCCCGCGCCACCACAGGTCATAGTAGCAGTGCCCCCGCCACCAGAACGAGTCAATCTGGGCAGAGCGCACGGGGCCGGCGATTCCTGCGTCCAGCATGGCTTTAAGGTCACGGATGGATTTGCGGAAACGGTTCTGTGCAATGATGGAAAGCTTCATCCCACTCTCGTCCCGGGCCCTGATCATCTCATCGCACTCGGCAAGAGAAGCGGCCATGGGCTTCTCACAGATGACGTTTTTCTTCGCATGCAGGGCGTTGATGCTGATCTGCGCATGGACATAAGGCGGCGTGCAGACATCCACGAGGGTGATGTCTTTTCTTCCGAGAATGTCCTGGTGGTCTTCATAGCAGTCGCAGTCCAGGCCGTACTGGGCTTTGACTTTTTCGGCCTTGCCGGGGACAATGTCGACGAGGGCCGCAATATGGATCCTGTCGGGGAAAAGAAGATAGGCATGGATATGGGCATGAGAGATGTTGCCCGTGCCAATGATGGCAACCTGAATCATGGAAGGAACCTCCTTGTCTGCAGAAGCCGCAAGAATCACAACGTGAATGAGTGTACTGCCCCATCCGGGGACCGGGACAGGTGTCAACGATAAGATGCAGAATCATTATACATTTTACAGAAAAAGTTTCGATTGCGAATCTTGCTTGATGGATTGTGGATCTTGCGGTATGCTGTACTCCGAGGTGAGACAGATTGGACAACCTGCTGTGGAACCCGCTCAGCGCCATGCCGGCCGGGAGGGACTACGAGATTTACCATTTTGAAGATGCCTACAGGGAAGACGGGCTGATCCACAGCCACGCCTATTATGAAATTTACCTGTACCTCAAGGGCGATATCCATATTATGATTGAAGAGCGCGCCTATGAGGTGCAGCCGTATGACCTGTTTCTCTTTCCTCCAGGACTTATGCACCGGCACCGGGCAGTAGGCGGGAAACCGTTCCAGTATGAACGCGCCTATCTTTATCTGACCGAAAACCTGCTGGGCCATCTTGGCGCCCCCGAGTGTGATTTTTCAGAAATGGTCCGCGCAGCGATACGGGAGAAGCGCTTCCAGTGCCATCCCGGCAGGGAGCGGGCGGTGGCCATGCTTCAGAACATGAAGAAAATCATAGAGTGCGGGAGCAGTACGGACCCGCTTATACAGTGCGGGAACCGGGCGAGGCTGACGCTGCTTGTGGCACAGGTGTGCGAATGCCTCAGAGGGGACAGCGCACAGGCGGGCAGGGAGGACCGGTCCGTGGCCGCACAGGCCATGCGCTTTGTGAATGAGCATCTGACGGAAAGGATCAGCCTTGATGAACTCGCAGAGACCCTGTACGTCAGCAAGTACCATCTCTCCCATGCTTTCAAAGAGAAGACAGGCATGGCGGTTTATCAGTACCTGCTCATGAAACGTGTGGTGTATGCGCAGATGCTCATGCAGAACGGTGAGAGCCCCCAGCAGGCGGCCCATGAGAGCGGATTTGAAGATTACGCCGGGTTCTACCGTGCCTTCAGACGATGGATGGGCTATCCGCCGGCGGAATATCTGCGAAGGCTTGGCGGAGATGAGGAAACCTGACAGGGTGTCCCGGACAGATCAGGGACAGGATAGGGTATGGGTGCAGGCAGTACGCAGTAAGGGTATTTATGGTCCGTGTCAATGTGCGGGTTGTAACAAAGAGCCGGAAAGACTTGAGCGGAAGCTTTATTTTAATATAATTGTGCCTGCATCTTCCAGGAGGATGCGACAAAGATCAGGAGGTAATGTGATGTCATTTAAAGAAAATGGTTTCAGGTACCTGGCACTGTTCATGGCGGTTGTTGCCATTGTGGGAGGTATCTACCTGACCTTTTTTCATTCCATGGGATTCGTGAAAACGCAGGCGACTATCCAGAAGATCGTGGAAGAGGTATCAGATGATTCAAAGACGTACCGGGCCACTGTGGCCTATACGGTGGACGGGACGGAGTATTCAGGCGAGGTGAACCTGGACAGTTCCTCCCATCAGACCGGGGAAACCATAGAGGTACTGTATGACCCAAAGAACCCTTCTGAGGTACATGGCGGAGGTTTTGCAGGGCTGTATGTCATAGGTGTGGGCATTCTTATCCTGGCAGTTGTCATTGGGACACAGGTCAGGACAAGGAAAGCGCTGAAAAAGGTGAAGGCCCACAAGGAAGTCTTTGAGGCTTACCCTGAGTGCGCGCAGGGGCCTGAACGCAAGGTGTACTTCCTCACCGACACCGGCACGTCCAAGGGCGGGCACCGTCTGGAGGATGCGGATGGAAAGGTACTTTATGAGGCGAAAATGACAAAGTTCACCCTGACAGCGCCTTACGGCTTTGATTTCATCGATCACGAACACGGCACGACCACGCCCCATCTGATCGGCCACGAGGAATCTTCTGAGTGGGATGCGCTGCCGCTGGACAGCCACTATACATTTACCTTTGACGGGCAGGACATCTGGAAGCACCTGAAAGAGAATGGGATCTCAGTGAAATCCGGTCTGACGGGTGACCTTCATACGGAATTCAGAATTCTGCGCAATGGTCAGGAGATCGCAACTGCCCAGAGCACTTCCCAAAATGTGCACGAGGAAAGCGGGACAAAGAAATCCATTCTGGCGGGGCTGGTTCCTGTGCGGGGGTTCTACCGGGTCACCACAACGCAGACGGATCTGAGCCTGCTGTTTGTGACGCTTCTGGCCTTTGCCCGGAGCGGGGCAAGCGATGACCATGGCGGAAATACAGGAGTATTGTTCGGTTCCTGAAAAAATATGGGCGCTGTAAATCGCATGAGGACCAGAGCTTCAGGCAAAAGGAAAAATGCAAGATGAAAAAATGGATTGCTGTTCTGATGTTGTTTTGTTTTATGCTGCCCCTGGCGGGTGCAGAGGAAGTCAGGGTCTGTGATGCGGGCCGCCTGTCTGTCGATGTACCGGAAGGCTGGAACGGCAAGGTCCTGGGTGAATCGTCGGTGGCCCTTTTCAAGGGAAACGACATCCTGTTTGGTGCCCCGTATCTGACAGTCAGCTATTATCCCCAGGGCGAGGTTTTCTTTGATGTCAAAGATTATTATGAAGATGTCGTGGACCTGGAGCCTTTCACGGCAGCGGGATATGAGTGGACAGGCTATGAATTCACTTCTGCGGAGCTTTCCGGTGTTACGGCCATTTCAAGGGGGAAGGACGGCACCCTGTACTTCAGTATGGTGAAAGGTGACGATTTCGTCCTGTCCAATCCGGATGTGCTGTCGGTCCTGGAAAGTATAAAGGTTGTCCCGGAGGTGACGGGGGACTGGTTCTCAGTCGGGGAGGACGGCACAGTGACTGTTGTGCTTGAAGAAAAGGACGATTTCCACTGGGATGAATCCGGGACCGGGTACTATGCATACGATGAGGGTATTGAAGAACCAGTGGTCGAGAAAGAAGCTGCCAGCGAAAACGGGGTGTACACCATGATGCTGAGGGACAGTACAGACGGCTGGTACACGCAGTATTTTTCTCTGGGCAATGAGAACGCAGCTGCCGGGGAGGCTTTCATCACGCTAACCGTTGCAGACGGAAAGGTGACGGGCGTCAGCCAGGCAAAAAAGGAGATCTATGACGAGCCCCTCGTGTTCGACTTTGGGGACAGCGGGAGCCTGGAGCCTGCCTCGGAGGAAGATTACCTTGGCACATGGTTCGATGAAACCAGCGAGCGTGCCTCGATGGAAGTGACGGCGCTTGAGGATGGAGTGTACCAGATTGCGGTTTCCTGGGCTGATGGCGCCAGCGAAGCGACAGAGTGGAAGATGACCGGCAGGCTGGATGCTGCAGGCGACCTGGCCTATACAGATGGTGCAAAAACAGAAACTGCATACAGCGATAACGGCGAAATTGTCTCGGAAAACGCTGTGTACACCGAATCTGATGGATGGTTCTTCCGGACGGAAAAAGGACTGGGCTGGGTGGACTCCAAGGAGGAGACCGCACACGAATTTGTGTTTGTCCGCGGGGAATGAGCGGAAAGCGGATCATTGGCCCCCATGCCCTCTGCCCTTTTGGGCACAGGGCATGGGGGCCTTGTGAATTCTCTGTCAGAACATCTGAGCTGCTCTGCTGCGTACTTGTGCCCAATGCGCGTGGACAGCAGAAGATGAAACAAACAGTGCCCATGCGTACAGGCATATGGAACCCGCCTCAGGCCATCCGGAAAGTCAGGATATGGCAGAACGGGTTCAGACCATGCTGCTTAACATTTGAATACTTAAACGTTTAAGCAGCACAAAGAAAACAGGGCGGCGTTCGCCGCCCTGTAAAGGTCAGGATTACTGAACTTTGCTTGCGAGGTATTCGTCGAGCTGACGCTGTGCTTCGGCAATGATATCATTCAGGCCGGCAGCTTCGAGCTTAGCGCGCATTTCGGGGATCGCCACGTCAGGATCCACAACGCCGCACTGGATGTCCTTCAGGTACTCGTCTTTAATCGCAGAGATTTCGGTGTACTGCGTATTGAAAGCAGAGGAGTTGAAGGTGAAGCCGGAGATCTTGGATTCAGGAGCGGTCTCGCACTCTGCGAAATATTTGTCCCACTGATCGACAACAGGCAGCGGATAGGTGCCGTTGAGGGTCTCTTCGGAAGCTTCGACAGAGTTGAGGGAGTAGGAGCCCTGGGAGAAGCGCCACGGGCTGTAGTTGCTCTTGCCCAGTTCGGTGCGGACGGCGACCTGGCCGAGGTTGTTGCCGTTCTCATCGATGACGTCACGATAGTTGAAGTGCTTTCCGGGGATACCGAAAGCAAGGATATCGCGGTACTCTTTATTGGTGTTCACCAGTTCCTGATACTTCAGGCACAGTTCAAGGCGCTCAGGATTGTCAGCGAGGGTGGCATCGAAGCCGGTCATAGCACCCTGGACACCGTCGGTGTTGACGAACGGGCCGGAATACTTGGTCATTTCTACCCAGAAACCGCGGGAAGGCGTGTAATCATAATCGTTCCAGGCCTGCACGAAGCTGATATGGTGCAGTTTGGAGTCGATGGCATCTTCAGTCAGGGTCGGAGCGTCAGGATTGACAAGACCCATGTCGTGCCATTTGTGCATGGTGCGATAGCGTTCCACAACATCGGGATCGTCGAACACGGAGATGACTTCAGTGGTGCCGAACTTCACGCCGATGAGCGGTGTGCGGTCGATGAAGTCGAAGGAAGATTCCATACCGGCAGGAGCGCCGCCGATGTTGACGGGGTACTGTCCGAGGGTAGGATCCTTGGTCATGGCTTCTTTCATAGCCACCAGGTAGGGGGTCATTTCATCCCAGCTGGAGATAGCTTCCGGGATTTCGATGCCAGCGTCCTTGGCGAACTGTGCGTCATAGACGATGAAGTTCATCGGAGCATAGTCCTTCTTTACCGGGATGGCATAGAGGCCGCCGTCGCTGGAGCGGGCGAGGTTCCAGATGTTCTCAGGCATGGTTGCCCACAGAGCAGGGGTGACTTCCTGTACTTTGCCCCAGATGTTGGCGAAGATGCCGTTGGAGACGTTGTTGTTGAAATTGTTGTACCAGGAGCAGGTGAAATACATGTCATAGACTTCACCGGCCTGAATGGCGGTCTGGACCTGGTCGCTGGTCATGTAGATGATATCAACTTCGACGCCCAGTTCTTTGCGGGAGATCTTGTTGAGTTCTTCGAGCACTTCAGCGTTGTCAATAGGGGCAGGCGCATTGCCGTTGACCCAGGTCAGCTTCACATAATCCCCACCGCTCTCAGCAGAAGCGAAGGAAACCATGCTGAGCATCATCATGGCAGCCAAAAGGATAGCAACGAGTTTCTTCATGAACGAAACCCTCCTTTGTAATTTATTACACAGCGTATGCTGTTGTAACCTTAACCTTTAACAGCACCGATCGTCAGACCGGAGACGAAATATTTCTGGAAGAAAGGATAGGAGCAGGCGATCGGGACAACAGAGATGACAACCATGGCCATACGCACGGTTTCCGAAGGAACCTGCGAGGCAGTGCCGGCAGTCATCATGTCACGGTTGCGGGTGAGGAAGGTAATGTTTTCTTCCAGAGAGATCAGAACATACTGCAGGGGATAGAGGTCCTGCGAGTTGCCTGAGAGATAATACTTGGCCATCATCCAGTCGTTCCAGTAGGCAAAGGTCAGGAAGAGACCGATGGTCGCGATAGCCGGAAGGGAAATGGGGAGCACAATCTGAAGGAAAATGCGGATCTGCCGTGCACCATCGATCTTGGCAGACTCAATAATGGCATCAGGAACCGTGGTCTGGAAGAAGGGGCGCATGATGATGCAGTAAAAACTTGAACAGCATATGGGCAGGATCAGCGCCCAGTAGGTATCCTTGAGACCGAGGACGTGTGCATTCACCACGTAGGAGGCGACAAGGCCGCCGCTGAAAAGCATGGGGATAAAGATGTACCAGGTGAAGAACTTGCGGAGCCGGTAATTGGGACGGCTCAGGGCGTACCCCATGGTACTTGTGGTGATAAGCCCCAGTAAGGTACCGACGATGGTCACGCCAATGGAATTCAGGAAAGCGCGCCCGATGTACCCGGTCTGTCTGGCAAGGTACTGGTAAGCGGCAACGCTCCACTCTGTAGGGATATAACTGTAGCCCTTGATGCGGACGGAGGCTTCCGATGAGAAGGAAACGATCACGACCAGAAGGGCCGGCAGGAAGCACAGCAGCGCCAGAAAGATGAACAGGACGCTGATCCAGAAGTTTGTCATGGGTTTGACACGGGTATACTGAAGGACAGAATTCTTTTTTGCCATACGTCTCACTCCTTTCACAAACGCCTTCTCAGAACAGACCCGATTCGGGGTCAATCTTCTTGACGACCAGGTTCGCGCCGACAATGGTCAGGCAGCCGACCACGGACTGCAGGAAAGCTGCTGCTGAGGAGAAGTTGACGTCACTGCGTTCGAGCAGGGCCTTATAGACGTATACGTCGATGGTCTGCGTAACGGAGACCAGGGCACCGGAGTTGCGCGGCGCTTGATAGAACAGGCCGAAATCACTGCGGAAGATGTTGCCGACGGCCATGATGAACATAATGGAGATGACCGGTCGGAGAAGGGGCAGGGTGATATAGCGGACCTGCTGGGATTTCGTTGCACCGTCGATGAGCGCGGCTTCATAGAGCTCGGCGTCAATGCCTGAGATGGAAGCCATGTACACGACCATGTTGTACCCCATGCCTTTCCAGACATTGAGGAACACAATGAAATACATCCAGAAGGTGACATTACGGTACCAGTTCTCTTTGGGGCCGCTTACCCCGGTCAGCTGCACAATGAGGTTGTTCACAAGCCCCTGGTCAGTGGCAAGGAAAGCATAGATAAAATAGGAAATGACGACCCAGCTCAGGAAGTGGGGCAGGAACATCATGGTCTGGCAGGTTTTGGCCAGCTTTTTGGAGTACAGCTCATTGAAGAGAATTGCGAGCGTTACAGGAATCAGAATGCCCAGTACAATGAATATAAGATTATATATAATCGTTGTCTTGAGCATGATGGGGAAATAGCTGGACTTGAAAAGGAACTCAAAATTTTTGAACCCGGCCCAGGGACTGTTGTACAGCAGGGACCACAGGAAGGATTTGCCACGTTTGATGTTATAGTCTTTGAAGGCAATCAGCACACCAAACATGGGGACGTAACAGAAGATAAAGTACCAGATGGTCGTTGGGAGGTGGAGAAGGAAAATCTCCAGATTGTCAAACGACGCTCCATTACTTCCGCTTTTTTTCTTCTGTGTGTTTTTGATGGATTTCACACTCATCCTACCACTCCTTCCGGCACTATTAACAATTAACAAAGAACAGATCAAAAGAATGGAAAAAAGTTCCGGTTCCATGGTGGAAACGAAAGCAGAAAAACAGCGGTGACTGCTTTTTTCTGATATCCATTCGATAAGGTTAGTGACAGTATAAGAGATTTTGACTTAAATGTCAATAATGGTCCGGAACTTTACAGAATTGTTTTGGTTATCTGGTTAACCTTGCTTTTTCCGATTCCTTGACAAGCGCAGTGTCACAGCATACAATGCGCTCAGGTACGACCTGTCCGGGTCCTGAAACAGAGAAAAAGAAAGAGGTTGGAATCATGCGTATCCTTTCCGGTACTTCACTTCCCAATATTCCCTGGGAGGACAAGCCTGAAAACTGTACAGAACCGATCTGGCGCTTCTCGGGCAATCCCATCATTGACCGCCACGGCAACAAACGGTCCAACAGTGTGTTCAACAGTGCAGTTGTTCCCTTCAAAGACGGCTTTGCCGGTGTTTTCCGCTGTGACAGCCGCTCCATCAGCATGGACCTGTTTGCCGGCTTTTCTCCGGATGGGTACCACTGGAAAATTGAAGATGAGCCCATTGTGTTCCAGGACGCGCCCACACCCAAAGAGTACCGGTACGATGCGCGGATCACCATGATGGACGGCAAGTATTACGTGACCTGGTGCAACGGCTACCACGGACCGACCATCGGAATCGCATGGACCGAGGATTTCAAGACTTTCCATCAGCTGGAAAATGCATTCCTGCCTTTTAACCGCAACGGCGTCCTTTTCCCCAGGAAGATCAACGGTATGTATGTCATGCTCTCGCGCCCGTCAGATAACGGGCACACGCCTTTTGGCGATATCTTTGTGAGCCAGTCAAAGGACCTGGAGTTCTGGGGAAGGCACCGCTATCTTTTCGGTACGATCAAGGATGACTGCTCCGCCTGGCAGAGCACCAAAGTAGGACCCGGCCCGGCGCCCATTGAGACAGATGAGGGATGGCTGCTCATCTATCACGGCGTGATTACGACATGCAATGGGTTCGTATACAGGATGGGCACTGCGCTTCTGGACCTGGATGAACCGTGGAAGGTCAAGTACCGCTCCAAGGATTACCTCATGGCCCCCTGGGAACTGTATGAATGCGTGGGTGACGTGCCCAATGTGGTGTTCCCGTGCGCGGCTCTGACGGATAAAGATACCGGAAGGATCGCTGTTTACTATGGGTGCGCCGATACGGTGACGGGCCTTGCCTTCACGACTCTTGAAGAGCTTGTGCGCTTTACCAAGGAACATGCACTGTGAGAGGATGTCCCGGGATGAAGAAAATCACAGGGGCCTGGTTCGAGTTCAGGCACCACAGCACATGGGAAGGGAAATATTACAATCCGGCTCTGCGCGCCTTCACAAAAGAGCAGTGGAGGGCCATGATCGATGACATGGCAGAACTGGGCCTGGACACGATTGTCCTGACCTGTTCCTCCCTCCCCACGGCGGACAGCGCGGAGAGCTATGCGCCCGTTACTGTTTTTCCGCAGCCGGAGGACATGGCCTGTCCTGATGCCATGGACATCATGATGGACGGTGCACGGGAACACGGCATGCAGGTTTTCCTCTCTGTCGGCTTTTACGGGAACTGGATGGACCCCCTGGGCAACATGCAGTCAAAGGAAGTTGAAGAGAGGGCAAAGACTGCCGCTGGACAGCTTTATGCTGCCTACAGGGACAACCCTGCTTTCGTTGGCTGGTACCTGCCGGATGAAACGGAAGCCGGACCATACTTTTCTCCGGTTTTTATGGATTATGTGGCCAGATATGCCCGTTTTCTGCGCGGGATGGACCCGGAAAAGAAGATACTGATTGCACCGTATGGGACCAACAAAATCGTTCCGGATGCAACCTTTGTAAGGCAGCTGCAGGAACTGGACGTGGACATCATAGCCTATCAGGATGAAGTGGGCGTGGAAAAATCCACGCCGGATGAGACCGGTGCATATTATGCCGGACTGAAAAAAGCCCATGACGCTGCCGGAAGAAGCAGGCTGTGGGTGGACATGGAAATTTTTGCCTTTGAAGGACAGGTCTACAGGAGCGCACTGCTCCCGGCGCCTGTTGACAGAGTCCGCAGACAGCTTGAAGCTGTATCGGACCAGGTTGAAAAGGTGCTGGTCTATGCCTATCCCGGTCTTATGTCAAAGCCGGGCTCCATAGCGGGCTACGGTGACCCGCGACCTGAAAAACTGTACGCGGATTATATGGAACTGGCAAAGAAGAACTGACAGAAGCTTTTGCGCATATGCCGCAGGATAAGCTCCCCTGGGGGGAGCTTTTTCTGTATATGGGTTTCAAAGCGGGTGCCGCGGTGCGGGAGCGCCCGGGGCAACAGCCGGACAGACACGTCGTGAAAAAATGCCGAAAAATCCTGATGAAGCTATGCCGTGCCCCACCTTTCTGGTATAATCGCGTAAAACGTCATGGAAGGATGTGACGCGATGCAAGTTTTTGTCTGTATCAAACAAGTGCCTGCAACAAACAAAGTGCAGGTGGATGAAAAAACAGGTGTGCTCAGGCGCAGCGGGGTGGCAAGCAAAATGAACCCTTATGATTTGTATGCCCTTGAAACTGCGCTGAGGATCAAAGAAAGCACAGGGGCAAAGGTGACAGTTGGCACCATGGGTCCTCCCCAGGCGCAGGCTGTTGTCCGGGAAGCCTACATGATGGGCGCAGATGAGGGGTACGTGTTTTCTGACAGACGGCTTGGCGGAGCGGACGTGCTGGCGACAAGCTACACCCTGTCACAGGCCATCCGCAGCGTGGGCGATTTTGACCTCGTGCTGTGCGGCAGGCAGACAACCGACGGGGACACAGCACAGGTCGGGCCCGCCATTGCGGAACATCTCGGCATCCCCCATGCGGCATGGGTCTCCCGTCTTACACTGAGCGGGGATGGCGTTGACGCCGAGCAGCAGCTGCAGGATGTGATTGAGACAGTGCACATTCCTTTCCCCTGTCTGATCACGGTGGAGAAAGATATCTGCATGCCGCGCCTGCCTTCCCTCAAAAAGGCCAGAGAAATTGCGGACAAGCCGGTCCATATTCTGGGCCTTGAGGCTTTCCTGGACACGGATGAGTCACATTACGGCCTTTCAGGGAGCCCTACGCAGGTTGAGCGGGTGTTCCCGCCAGAGACAGGGACGGAACATGAAGTCTGGACGGGCGGGGACAGCGCTGAGAAGCTTGCCGCGCAGCTGCGGGCCTGGAAATTTGTGTGAGGAGATGAGCGCATGGCGAAGATTGCTGTGATTGAACGTAAATGCGTGGGCTGCGGGATCTGTCAGAGCAGCTGTCCGTTCGGCGCCATCGACATGAAGGACGGGAAACCGGAACTGAATGCGGCTTGCCGTGTCTGCGGAATCTGCGTCAGGAACTGTCCAGAGAGTGCCATTGTCCGCCTTGAGACGCGCACACAGAGCGTGGACAAGAAGGCGTGGAACGATATCCTTGTTTTCGCGGAAATTTCAGGGGGCAGGCTCCATCCTGTGGTCACAGAACTGATCGGAAAAGCCAGGGAGCTGGCAGGCCCCCTGGGGTTTGAGGTGCACGCCGTGCTGGTCGGACATGGACTGGAAGGGGCGGCGGAGGAACTGACACACTATGGGCTGGGGAAGATCGCGGTCTATGACGATCCCCAGCTGGGGTACTTCCGGGCGGACGCTTATGCGGACTGTGTGGAAGCAGAGATCAAGAGACTGAAACCAAGCGTTGTGCTGACAGGCGCGACCAGTCTGGGGCGCTCGCTGGCCCCGAGAGTGGCCACGAGGTTCCACACAGGGCTCACGGCTGACTGTACGACCCTCATGCTCCGTGAGAACACCGACCTTGTGCAGATCCGTCCGGCTTTTGGCGGCAACATTATGGCGCAGATCATCACTGGAAATACCCGGCCCCAGTTTGCCACGGTGCGCTACAAGGTGATGAATCCTTGTGTGCGCGAAGAAAAGCAGAGCGGGGAAATACTCATGCGTCCGGTGCCGGAGAATGTGTATGCATCCAGAATCACCTGCCTGTCCGTGGTGCCCGTACCGCCGGTCAAATCCATATCGGATGCGGAGGTCCTGGTTGTGGGCGGCCGCGGCCTTCAGAAAGAGGAAGACCTCCGGCTGGTCCAGGACCTGGCAAAGCAGCTTGGCGGTGACTGGGCAACAACCAGGCCGCTGGTGGAAAAAGGCTGGGCCGGCAACGAAAGGCAGATTGGCCTTTCGGGAAGGACCGTGAGGCCGAAACTCATCATCACCTGCGGTGTGAGCGGAGCCATCCAGTTCGTGGCCTGCATGAACGGCAGCGAGCATATTGTGGCGATCAACACGGATCCGGATGCCCCGATTTTCCAGGTGGCCCATATCGCCATAGTCGGGGACCTGTATGATGTGGTCCCACGTCTCATGGAAAGTCTGAAGGGAGGCGGGAGAGCATGAGGACATTTCACACAGTGGATGAAAACGATATTGCGTTCTTTGAATCGGTTATGCCCGGACGCGTGTTCTCGGGAGAGGCTGTTTCCACAGACTATGATCATGACGAGATGACAGAATACGGACACTTTATGCCGGAGGCTGTTGTGTTGGCCACATCCACTGAGGAGGTCAGCCGGGTCCTTGCCTATTGCAATGACCATGACATTGCTGTGACGCCGAGGGGAGCGGGGACCGGCCTTTGCGGCGGCTGTGTCCCAGTCCATGGCGGCATCGTTCTTTCCACAGAAAAAATGAAGCGCGTGCTTGAAGTGGACACGCGCAATATGACAGCGACAGTCGAGCCGGGCGTGCTCCTGATGGAGTTCCCCAAGGCCCTTGAAGGGACCGGGCTTTTCTATCCGCCGGACCCGGGCGAGAAAACGGCAACCATGGGCGGGAACGCCATGACCAACGCGGGCGGCATGCGCGCCGTGCGCTACGGTGTCACCAGGGATTATGTCCTGGGCATGGAAGTCGTCCTGGCTGACGGCACGGTGGAGGTCTTCGGGGGCAAGAATGTCAAAACATCAAGCGGGTACAGCCTCATGGACCTTCTGATCGGGTCCGAGGGCACGCTGGGGATCCTCACAAAGCTGACCGTCAAGCTGGTGGCTGAGCCCAAAGTGAACCTCTCCCTTCTCATCCCCTTTGATGACATTGACGCGTGTATCCGGGCTGTCCCCCAGGTCCTGCTCAGCGGCTGTGACCCGACCGCGGTGGAGTTCATGGAGCGGGAGGTCATCTCGTGCGCTGAGACGTACCTGGGCAAATCCTTTCCGGACACGAGCGCGGACGCCTACCTTCTGATCCGTCTTGACGGGGGAAGCGAGGCCCAGCTCCAGCCGGCTATGGACACGCTCACGGAGCTGCTGCTCTCCCTTGGCGCGAAAGACGTGCTCCTGGCTGATACGGATGAGCGCAAGGAGAGCATCTGGAACGCAAGGGGTGCGTTCCTGGAGGCGATTAAAAACAGCACAAGCGCCATGGATGAATGCGATGTTGTCGTGCCGCGGGACGCCATTGCCGCCTTTGTGCACCGCATGGTGGAGATCAGCCGGGAAAACGGGATCCGCATCCGTTCCTTCGGGCACGCAGGGGATGGCAACCTGCATATCTATGTGTGCCGGGACGGACTGGATGAGCAGACATGGAAGACCCGGGTCAGCTCTGTCATGGATGCCCTTTACCGTGAGGCGGAGAGACTTGAGGGACAGGTGAGCGGGGAGCATGGGGTGGGGCACGCCAAGAAGGCGTACCTTGCCCGGAGCGTCGGAGAACGGCAGATGGAACTGATGCGGGGGATCAAGCGGGTATTTGATCCTAAGGGAATCCTCAATCCAGGCAAAGTAGCCGACTAAGGCAGATTTGAGGTAAGGCATGTTGAACGCGCTGCAGAATCATATGGAAAAACTGCTCACCACGGAGCAGTTCACCTACAAACAGCTCAGGGGAATGTTTTTTACCCTGATGCTGGATACGTTCTTTATTTTCTTTATCGGCATGGTAAGCACAGCGCTTGTCTCTTCGGTAGGCGAGGCTGCCATTGCGGCGGTGTCCATGGTGGGCACCATCAACGGTCTGGTCAGTCTGGTCTTTACCTCTATGGCCACGGGCGGAGCGATTGTGGTGGCACGTGCCAAGGGGCGCGGGGACTTTGCTGATATCCGCCGCACAATCGGAGAGGTGACGGGACTGTGCGGCGCTGTGGCCACTGTGCTGTCCGCCGGGCTGTATGCCCTTGCGGAGGTGCTGGTGCGTGCCCTGTATCCGAATGTGGAGCCGCTTCTTGTGGAATACGCGGTGAGCTACATGCGGATGATGGCAATCTCCTTCATTCCTTTTTCGGTTTTCAATGCGGTGTTCAATATCCTGAGGAACCTGGGCAATACAAGACAGAGCCTGGTGCTTACCATCGTCATTAATGTGATGCACCTGATCCTCAGCATTGTCTTTATCAACTTCCTGCACATGGGTGTGACAGGCTCCGGTCTTTCATATATCCTGGCCCGGCTGATCGGCATGATCGTAGCCCTTCTCATGGTGCTGGTCTTCTACAATGACTACGGTGTGACGCTGGGCAACTTTTTCCACTTTAAGGCATCCACCACACGGGAAATCTTTTCCCTGGGCATGCCGCTTGCCGTTGAGTCCCTGCTGCTGCAGGGCGGCATGCTGCTGGTGCAGGTGTATCTTGCCAAACTGACCACGGCGGCCCTTGCGGCCCATGCGGTGGCCAATTCCATACTGAACCTTTACATGGTGCCGGGGAACGCACTGATCTCCCTGACAAGCACGGTGTGCGGACAGTGCTATGGCGCCGGCAAGTATGAACTGACCAGGACCTATGCAAAGAACCTCATACGCATCGGACGGGTCATCCTGCTTGTGACCGTTGCCGTGCTCTATCCTCTGACGCCCTTTGTGATGACCATGTACCATGCCACTGCGGAGGGGGCGCCCATCATTTATGAGGCTCTGCGCATTGGCGTATTCTGCCTGCCGTTCCTTTGGTGCGACAGCAATATCCCCTCTATGGCGCTGCGGTGCGCGGGAGACAGTGTGTATACGGGCACCGTTTCCGTTGTGGCCCTTGTCCTTTGCCGGTGCGTGGCAGGGTACTTCCTGACGATCCCGCTGGGGCTCGGTGTGCCGGGCGTGTGGATCTCACTTGTCATAGAGTGGGCGGCACGCGGTATTGCGCTCAGGCTGCGCATGCGGGGTGATACGTGGCTGGTCCCCAAAAAAGCAGAAGCGGACAGTAAGGGGACTTAATCGTCCGGAAGCATGAGCCCCGGGTTCAGGCGGCTCCCTAGCTGGGATTCCACATACCTGCGCATGACGCGCAAAGGAGCGTACTTTTCCGGGGAGTTGACCCAGGATGCGCTACCGGAGCGCAGGGCAGAGGAGAGAAAAGCCCGCTGAGCCGCCGCGAGGGGCATGTCCCCCTGGCGGTGGCAGGTCCTGCAGACCACGCCGCCGTCATGGACGCCAAAGAATGCGTTCTCATCGGCAGGAACAGGCCTGCCGCACAGCACGCAGTGGTGCAGTCTGGGCTGGATCCCCTGGTCAGCTGTAAAATGGATGAGGAAACCGCACAGCAGGGGCCGCCATTCCTGGTCCGAAAAGGTAAGACGGGACAGGGTGTGCAGCAGCAGGGAAAAGAGGTTCTCGGCATGCTGGTTGGGCTGGATCACAGCGCTGCAAAGGCCCAGGAGGTACGTTCCACAGACCAGGCGCTCATAATCCTCGCGCAGAGGAAAAAAGGTTTCAATCAGAGAAGCGGAGACAATGGTGTGCCTTCCGCTTTTTTCATATAGCTCATAATCGCCCAGAGCGAAGATTTCAGACGCGTTCAGGAGCGGGGACTTGGGGCGCTTGCACCCCCTGGCAATGGCGTCAATCCGTCCATGGACAGGACTGAACAGGGTAAGCATTCTGTCGGCTTCGCGGTAATTGACCGCATGGACCACAATGGCAGTATTTTCTGTCTGCTGCATGGCGTATTCCTCCGGAAAAAATGAGGTCTGCAGGGGATAGCGTAGGCGAAAGACAGCGCTGCGTCAAGCCTTTTTTCGCTATTGCCATATTGGGAAAAGCAGTATACACTGTCAGGGAAAGGTGACAAAACAGCACATGGATTCATGCAAAGCAGGAGGGGAAAGGCATGAAGATCAGGGAACTCCGGGTCCTGACAGACAGTCAGGCCCCTCTTTCCCCCTTCCTTTTCGGGCATAATCTGGAGCACACCAGGGCCTGCATGTCAGGCGGTCTGAGTGCGCAGGTCCTGAGGAACCGGAAATTTGCGGGCAGGCCGGGAGCAAGGACCGGCGTAGCTGCAGAATGGAAAGGAATAGGGGAGCGGGCGTATTTCTGCAATGACCAGGACGCCTATGTCTGTCACATGACGGAAAACGGCATGCGGCGGCGCAACGAAACCAATGCCCAGACAGTACAGAACCCCACAGAGGGCAGGGAAGCCGGCATAGAGCAGAGCGGGCTTGAGCTTTGCGGGACAGCATACGATTTCGCTGTGGTGGCGAGAAGTTCGGTACCTGTATGCCTGCATGTCAGGCTGTGGGCCAGGGAAAAACTCCTCGAAGAGAAAACAGTCCATCTCCATGAGGACAGCTTTCAGCGCTGTGAAGTGGCCCTGACTGTGCCCCAGAGGGCAGAAGCGATCCTCAGCATCACCTTTACAGAGCGGGCCCGTGTTGTTTTTGGCTCAGTTTCCATGCTTCCGCGGCGCCACTTTTATGGCATGCGCTGGGATGTGGTCCGGGAAATGCAGAAAATAGGCATAACGCTGCTCAGATGGCCGGGAGGGAATTTTGCGGGCGAGTACCGGTGGCAGGATATGTTCCTGCCCGTGGACCAGCGGGCGCCCCTTCAGGCTGTTACGGAGGATGAGACCCAGCCCTATACACATGGGTACGATGTGAATGATCTGGATACAGATGACTATATCATGCTCTGCAGAAAGATTGGTGCCGAGCCTTTTATCACGGTGAACCTGGCCTGGGACACGCCTGAGCAGTGCGCGGCCTGGGTAGAATACTGCAACGGTGGTACGGATACGGTGTACGGCCGGAAACGTGCCGAGCGCGGACACGAAGAACCCTACAATGTGCGCTTCTGGTCCCTTGGCAATGAAATGGGCTATGGCCATATGGAAGGCCCCATGGACCCGGAAAAGTATGCAGCGCTTGGCAAGGAAGCGGCCCGTGCCATGCGGTCTGTTTCACCTGACATTCAGATTGTGAGCTGCGGCCCCTATCATGACGGGGCGCGCGCGAGGACCTGGGTCAATGCATCTGCAGCGGCTCTGTACCCGGAGGCGCAGTATATCTCGTATCACGTGTATCAGGGGTCCCGACAGGATTTCACAACACCGGAAAGGGTCAGGAAGACGTATACGGATATGGTGGATTCTGTCAGGGGAAACCTTGAGGCACTGCGGGAACTGCGTGCTGTCACGCCGGAAGGCATCCATATCTCCTGCGACGAGTGGAACGTATGGGCGGCCTGGTTCCGCAAGCCCAATGCGATGGAAGGAATCTATACAGCATGCATGCTGCACATGCTCCTGCGGCACGCAGCAGAACTTGATATGCCGCTTGCATGCTATTTTCAGCCGGTGGGAGAAGGGGCTATTGATGTGTTCCCTGACCATGCGTGCCTTACGCCAAACGGAAGAGTATTCAACATGATAATGGCCCACCGGGGCGGGACTTATGTGCCTGTTCTGGGCGGGGATGCTGTGGCCAGCATGAAATGGGGTCTGGTCACCATGACGCTTCTGAACACGGACTACGATGAAGATGTGGAATATGTGATGCCCTGCCTGGGAAAAGTGTTTCCCGAAAAGCTTCTTGTTGCGTCAGACCTGCTTCCGGGGTCCGTCTTTGAGGAGCGGGAAGTGTCTTATACGGCAGGGGACAGGGTGCATGTGTTTCTGCCGCCCCGCAGTGTAGGGAGGATCCGGTTTAAACTGACAGATTATTAGCGGGAGGAAAGAGAAAATGAGTTACAGGGATACCGGTTTGGATCTGGAGGCCAGATTGGAGGACCTTCTGGAACGTATGACGCTGGAAGAGATGATTTATCAGACGGACCAGTACTACAGCCATGACTTTACTGTGCGCAATGCACAGGGTGATGTGCAGTCCGTTAATATGGACAGGGTCGACAGCCTTCTTCAGGGAAAGAGCTGCGGCAGCATCCAGGCCCGGGGCATGACGCCTGAGCAGATCAATCAGGTCCAGAAGTATGCCATTGAAAAGACCCGCCTTGGCATTCCTTTTCTTTTCAGTGAAGAGGCACTGCATGGCCTGGGACACCGCGCAGCAACAGCTTTTCCGCAGCAGATCGGGCTGGCTGCGACCTTCGAGCCGGAACTTGGATGGAAGATGGGACGGGCGATTGGGACAGAGTCCAGGGCCATGGGGATTCAGGAGACGTTCAGCCCCGTGATGGACCTGATCCGCGACCCCCGCTACGGCAGAACAGAGGAATCATATGGCGAGGACACGCACCTGTGCGCTGAGTTTGCCAGAGAAGTGGTACGGGGCATGCAGGGCAGGTGCCTGTCAGACCCGGACGCGATTGCTGCAGAACCCAAGCATTATGTCGCATATGGCGCGCCTGTGGGCGGACTGAACTGTGCCCCTTCCGCTCTGGGCAGGCATGAAGCGTTCTCAGAGGCTCTCCCTGTATTTGAGGCAGCGGTACGGGACGGCGGCGCGACAAATGTGATGTGCTCCTATAATTCGATCGATGGACAGCCGGTGGCCTCGGACCATGAACTGCTCACCGAAGTCCTCAGGGACGCCTGGCACATGCCGGGGTTCGTGCGGTCCGACCTGACTGCAGTAGCCAGGCTGTATGACAACCATTATGTGGCGGATTCCCGGATGGAAGCGATGGCGATGGGGCTTGAGGCAGGTGTGGACCTGCAGCTGTATGATTTCCCGCATGATGAATGGCACAGCGGGCTGAAACAGCTCGTGGAGAGCGGAAGACTTGATAAGCGGGTGATCCGGCAGGCCTGTGAGCGCGTTCTGCGTGTGAAATTCATGCTTGGCCTGTTTGAAAACCCCTATACTGATACGGCGAGACAGGCCGTTGTGCATGCCCAGCAGCACCGGGAACTGGCAAGGGAGATTGCACGTCAGGGCATTACCCTGCTGAAAAATGAGGACCAGCTCCTGCCGCTGAGCAAAGATCTGAAAAAGATCGCCGTTCTCGGCCCCGGCGCCTTCCCGGCGGTCCTTGGTGACTATACAGCTCCGTTCAAAGGCGGTATTTCAGTTCTTGAGGGGATAAGGAATCTCGCTTCGGAAGGGACTGAGGTGGTCTATGACGAAGGCTGCCATTTCCTCGGGGACAGGGCTATTCCCTTTGATCCGCAGTGGCTGACCGATGAATCCGGAAAACAGGGACTGACGGGCCGGTACTATAACGGGAGAAAACCTGAGGGCGTCCCTGTCATGACACGGACAGATCCCATGATCCAGTTTAACTGGATCATGTCCAAACCGCACGGCGAACTGGATGCCTATGCGTTCAGTGTGGTCTGGACCGGCATTCTGACAAGTCCGGAGACGTTCGATGGCTATATCGGCTTCAGCACCAATGACAGTATGCAGCTGTATGTCGACGGGAGACTGGTCCTTGATGGCTGGGGGGAGAAGAAGGACGCCAACCGCACCGTGCCTTTCAGATTTGAAAAAGGGAGGGCCTATGCGGTCCGCATCCTCTTTACCAACGACCAGCGCGGAGCGAGGGTTGTCTTCGGCTACAACCGTGAGAAGGAGGATTTCACCCGTGCAATTGAACTGGCGCGCCAGGCTGACGTTGCCGTGATGTGCATGGGGGATAACGAGGAGACTTCCGGAGAGAACCTTGACCGTGTCAGTCTGAACCTTCCGGGAAGGCAAAGTGAACTGGTCAAGGCAGTGGTGGACACCGGGACACCTGTCGTGCTGGTCCTGCAGACGGGGCGCCCTGCTTCCATTGTGTGGGAGCAGGCCCATGTGCCGGCTATATTAGAGGCCTGGTTCCCTGGGGAAGAGGGCGGTATGGCGGTGGCGGAAACCCTGTTTGGCGACAACAATCCCTCCGGCCATCTCCCGATCACGTTCCCAAAGGATGTGGGCCAGGTCCCGTGCCATTACAGCAGGAGGCCCGGAGGCGGGAGAAGGTATGTTGAAATGGACTGGCTGCCCCTGTATCCTTTTGGCTATGGCCTGAGCTATACGGATTTTACCTTTGACCATCTGAGCCTTTCAGCGGCAACCATTGCGGCAGGTGAGCCCATAACAGCGAGATTTACGGTACGCAACACGGGGTCTGTAAAGGGAAGCGCTGTCCCGCAGCTGTATATCCGGGATCAGTTTGCATCGGTTGTCAAGCCCTTCATGACGCTTGCGGCGTTTACCAAGGTGGAACTGCTTCCGGGAGAAGAGCGGGAGATCTGCCTTGAGATTTCTCCGGATGCCATGAGAACGCTTGACAGGCACTTCAAATGGCACGTGGAACCGGGGGATTTCACCGTGTACCTTGCCAAGGATGCCGAACATATTCTGATGCAGTGTGATTTTACGGTCCGCTGAAGCTTAGGACCGGAAGCGTTTCCTGTCCGGAAAGGGACATCAATGCCCGGCACGGTGCACATGCACCGTGCCGGGCATTTGATTTTTCGCGGGAGGTCAGAGTGCATGCCAGGTACCGGAAGAAAAGCAGGGACCCGTGTCTGAACGGGCCCCTGCAAGTTTTTCAGCTGCTTGCGGATAAGGTATATTGTCACTCCGGGATAACAGCATATCCATGGGAGATGGCATAGTGCCAGGCAGCGCTGTTTTCGGGACAGACGATGGCAGGAGACGAGCCTTCAAAGGCGGAGTCTGCAAGGTCTGTGCAACCCGCCGGCACACGGACCTGCACCAGTGACGGGTTATCTGCGAAGGCGCGGGAACCAATGCGGGAAACCTGGCTGCCCAGGCTGACCCGGCACACTGCCGGCATGCCGGCGAAGGCTTCTTCATCGATTTCCCGGAGCATTTCAGGAAGTGACAGGACCGGAAGGTCCTCCGCAACTGTTACTGAGCACACGGCGCGGACCGCAGTGTCGGACAGTGACGAAACGATGATCTGAGCACTGCCTGTCTTAAGGGCAGTGATCCGGCCGTCTTCAGTGATGGTCAAAACGGCGGATGAATCTGATGTCCAGCTGATTCCGCCTTCAGGGTCCATAAGGGTGCTGCCCTCTGTGCTCAGACGTGCCGACTGACCGGGCATGAGGGTGAGCGAGGAAGTGACATGGATGGATTCCTGACGGAACTCAATGCGTTTTGTCACGGGCTGAGCACAGAAATCGCCCGGGACAACGGTAACGCTCAGGTCATAGAAGCCAGGTTCGTCGGGAGCGGTGACCGGTGACGGTGACCCGTCTGATCCGATCTTCTCCCAGGTCAGTGTGTATTCACATTCGGGCTCTGCCGAGACGGACGGGTATGTGCTGCCCAGCCAGAATACTTCCTCATCGGAAAGGCTGATCTGTACCTGAAGGGGATCAATGGTGAAAAGGGCACTTGCAGTACCGGTGTATTTTCCTTTGCCTGTGACAGTCATGGTGTATGTGCCTGCGTGCAAAGGTGATGAAGAGAAGGTGAGGTCATAATCTTCGCCTTCTTTGAGGGTAAGGCCGTCGAGGGTCAGGACGGGGGAAGGCAAGTGCTCTTCACCGTCGTAGGTTACAGGTTCAATGGCGGGTATGACCACCCCGGACAGGTCACGGGCCATAACAGTGAGTGTACAGGAACCGGATACAGCGACCGGATCGTCAGCTGTTGCTGTGATGGTAACTGTTCCCGGGTTCAGGGCGGTTACAAGGCCTTCTGAATCGACCGTGGCAACCGTTTCATCGTCCGATGTCCAAATGGGCTTGGGATAGCTTGCCTCCGGGGGCATTACAGAAGCTTCAAGCTGCAGGGTATTCATGCCCGGGACAGCATACAGCGCAGTGTCCGGCACGGGCAGGGTGATGGAATCGACAGGCGTGCACACGACAATGGCAATGGTACTGGTGACGCTGCTCTCAGCACGTACAGAGATGGTAGCTGTGCCGTCTGACAGAGCTGTAATCAGCCCATTTTCCGTGACAGCGGCGACCTGGGGATCTGAAGAGGTCCAGACAACTTTCCTTTCTGTTGCAGAGTCAGGGAAGAGGGTCGCATGAACTTCCAGCTGTGAACCCGGCAGGAGCAGGGTATCCGACTGATCAAGCTCAATGGCCTCTACCTGCACCTGGACCGTGATCACGCAGCTTGCTGTCAGGCCATTGCGCGTGGTGGCAGAGATGGATGCTGAGCCGCCTGAAAGGGCGGATACAAGGCCGTTCTCATCGACATAAGCCACGGAAGGACTGTCTGTTGACCAGATCACGTCGGTTCCGTACTGCGCGTCAGAGGGCGCAAATACCGGCGTGAGCTGCAGACGCTCGCCGCGCTGGACAATGGCGGAATCCTGACTGAGTGACAGGCTGCTTACAGCAACGGCATCCGGGTCCGTGAAGAGGAGATTGAAGGCAAGGGCGTAGGCATAGGCACTGCTGTTGACCCGGCCTGTGATGACAGGTGAGCAGCCCCCAAACACGACGACCTTGGGATCAAGGACTGTGCTTTCAGGAATGAGGACATCCGAGAGAGAACTGCAGCCGCCAAAGGCGAATGCACCGATGGACTCGAGCTTGTCCCCGGCACGGACAGAGGTAAGGTTTTCGCAGGCAAAGAACGCACGCTCGCCAAGGGTAAGGACGGAGGAAGCGGTAAAGCTTTCCAGGGACGTGCAGCCATGGAACGCGTGGGCGGATACAGTCTGCACAGTCGCAGGGACAGTGAGCTGTTTCAGGCCGGCAGCGTCACGGAAGGCGTTTTCCCCGATCTGTACAGTGCCGTCCGGGATGACATATGTCTCATCCGTGCGCCTCTGAGGATACATGACCAGGACCTTTCCGGCTTTGTCAAACAGGACGCCATCTGCGCTGCTCAGTGAAGGATGGCTGCCGGCGACCAGCAGGTTTTTCAGCTGGACACAGCCGCTGAACCAGTTCAGTGTATCCGGGGCAAGGCCCGTGCCAAGGTGAACAGTCTCCAGATGCGTGCATTCTTCAAAGGCGTCTTCCGCTACAGCAGTCACTGTGTCCGGCAGTGTGATGGACTCCAGACCGCTGCACTGGCTGAATGCGCCTTCACCGATAGTGGACACATGGCCAAGATCGATGCCTGTTATGGGGAGCTTTTCGAAGGCATAATCACCAATTCCGATGACAGGGAGGCCCTGGATCGTATCCGGAATGGTGATGAAGGAACCGGTACCGGTATAACCGGTTATGGTAATGCCGTTTTCACCAAAGGTATAGGTGAAAGGAACGGGAGCTTCCGCCCTGAATCCGGCATAGAGCACATCATGACGCCCTTTGAAGGTATAGCAGCCGTTGACAAGTTCAGCAGGTTCACTGCAGGCTTCATCCCTGTACCATCCTTCAAAGAGGCTGGTGCCGCGGACAGCATCAGGAACCCGGACGGAGGTGTTGTACGCGCCATAGAGGACACGGTCAGCAGCTCCTTCCGTGACAAGGGTAAGCGTATACTGGCGTATGCGTGTATCCAGGCCTTTCAGCTGGGCCCAGGCCTGTGCGGCGGACCCGGCGTCACAGACAATGGTTCCGCTGAAGCCGGACATGGCCCCGTCGTCAATGGACAGGATATGCATACCGATTTCAATCTCACGAAGGGATGAAGATGCGGCAAGGAAATCAGGTCCGATGGCAATGACAGGTGTGCCGGAGAGGGTTTCAGGCAGGGTAAGCATGTCCGCGTTTCCGTAGTACCCGGTCAGGGAAGCACCGCTGACTTCAGTACCATCAGAGGTCACTGTGACTGCCTCACTGGTGTAAAGGGTATGGAGCGTACCATACAGATGAAGCTCTGCTTCCGGCATGACGGACGTATCAAGGTTCCATGGTGTGGAGTATGTGCTGTCCGTGTACCAGCAGGGGACGATGCGACCAGACGCATCAACAGGGTCCTTCAGTTCAGAAAGAAGAGGATAGCCCGCTTCCTGATAGATGGTGCGCACAAGGTTGCCGTCCACATGAATATGGAGCGGATAGGGATTGTAGCGCACAGACAGGCTTGTTTTTCCATTGTAAGTCTGGAGGAAGTAATCACGCAGGACACAGGGGCCGACAGGTCCGAATACGGTGAGCATGGCATGTTTGGGGAGGGTCTCCTGACCATTGGTTTCAATTGCCGTCAGGCCGTGGGCCTCGAATTGGCGCATCCCGTAACAGGCCTTGAAAGCACCCTGACGGAGCGTGTGGGCCGTGTCAGGCAGCAGGACATCTTTGAGCTGCTGACAGTCTTCAAAGGCGAAGGCACCGATCTCCTCAAGGGCCGGGGGGAAAGTGAAGGCGGTAAGGGTGCTGTTGCGGTTCATGGCGTACGGACCGATCCGGACGACAGCGTCCGGCGGTGCGAAGGATGTGCTTCCCTTCTTGGGCGGATAAGCCAGAAGAACCGTTTTTTCTTTGTCAAACAGGACGCCGCCAAGGGAGGAGAAGACAGGGTTCGCTTGGCTGACTTTGATTTCCCGGAGCGCTGAGTCTGCGAAAGCGCGGCTGTCGATGGAAAGGACCGTGTCCGGAATGCGGACAGAAGTTGCTCCGCAGCTGGTGAAGGCCCAGGCACCGATGGAAACCAGGGGCTGGCCGTTGACCTTATTGGGAAGCGACAGTGACTCGCCCTCATCCTCTTCAAGGCGGTAGCTGACCAGTTCGACACCTCCGGGGACAGTTTTATACTGTCCGCCTGCACCAAGTCTTGTCATTTTGCCGTACAGGGTCAGATCATTCAGGCCTGTGGCTGTGAGATCGGCAGGGAATTCAAGCTTGCTGTCCCAGAACCAGCCTTCAAAGACATAGTTGTCCACCTGCGGGTCGGCAGGAACCGTGAAATTCTCGTCCCAGTTGCGCCAGACCACGGTGTAGCGCCAGAACCCCTTGGGCAGGGAAGCATCGCTGCTTCCGGCCTGAGCGAGATTGACAGCAAAGGTGAATTTTGTATGACGGTGGAACCCTGCGTAAATCACCAGGTCCTCATAGCCCACCTCAGAGCGGATAAAGAGCTGGGAAACCTGGCTGTCAGCGTACCACCCGGTGAAGGTGGCGTGGGCCAGTTCCGGTGTGCCTTTTGCAGCCGGGACAGGGTCGCCGGGAAGAACTGCGTACTGCTCAAAAACGGTCCAATTGCCGCCCGCATCACAGGTTCTGTACTCGACGGTGCGCGGCTGGGTGATTTTGGCATAGATGACCTGATCAGCTTCTGGCATGATATGCAGGAGCCAGGGATCTGTGAGCTGTTCATCCGTGTACCAGCCATCAAACCGGCAGCCGTCTGAAAGAGGCGGTGTATCAGGCACAAGGTCCCCATCTATGACTGTTCCCGGAAGCACGCGGTATTCCTGATAGGCTTTCCATGCATCATTCTCACCGGGGACCTGATAGGACAGGGTCAAAGGACGGCTGATTTTGCCGTAAATCTGTAAAGGCTCATTCCCTATTTTGTGGAGCTGATAGGGTGATGTGTATGCTTTATTGGTGTACCAGCCGTCAAACCGGCTGCCGCTGGCCACTTCCGGTACAGGTGCGAAGGTTTCAGGGATGATTTCGCCTGCATAGACACTGCATGAATCATACAGAACCCAGTCGCCTGCCTCTGTGGGAATAAAGGCCTGTACAGTCAATGTCTTTTCCACTTTGGCATATACCGTCAGGGAAGTTTCAAACAAGTAGTCTTCCGTCCAGGGCGTCGTGAGAGTTTCGTCCATATACCATCCGATAAAACGGCTGTTTTCCGGCAGAGCAGGCACGTCCGGGATGAAGCCTTCAGCACTGACTGTTCCGGGCAGGAAATCGTATTGCTGATAAACTGTCCAGGTCTCTTCGGTGTCCGGCACCATGTAGACAAGGGTCCGGGTATGGGTCACTTTGCCATAAAGGTGCAGAGGTGCCTCGCCCATCGTATGGTAGGTATATTGCGTTGTATAGTCCTCGTCCGTGTACCACCCGTCAAACCTGCTGTCCGGCCCCAGAGTCGGCACCTGAGCAAAGGTATCAGGAATTGCGTCACCGGGGAAGGCTGTACATCTGTCATATTCTTCCCAGCTGTCAGCATCATTGGGAAGATAGGCAAGGGCCTCAACAGGCTGGATGAAACAGCCATACAAATTGACAGAATCTGCCAGATAAGC